>CAYIRQ010000033.1:0-12417 GCA_964365905.1 uncultured Candidatus Peribacteria bacterium | reverse complement strand
GGGGTCGATACCGAGGATACGCATATCACAATGGTAGCCCGTAATTCTTAATTCTCAATTCTTAATTCTTCCATCTGGCCGTACACTCATCTCCAGATGTCTTCCATTCTCACTGTCAGCGCCACTGCCTTCGCCCTCTGCATCCTCCTCCACTTTATCGCTCTGAAGTTCTTTCCGAAATGGGGACTGCTCGACCACCCGGAACGCTACGGTCTTTCGCGTGCCCGGCTCCCTTACCCGACCGGCATCGCTTCCGTTGTCGCGTTCGTGGTCATGTTCGCAAGCACGCGCACACCGTGGTCGCTCCAAGAGTATGGGCTTCTCGCAAGCATTGTGCTCCTCGCGGCAATGACACTGACGGACGATCTTCGGAGACTTCCATCATGGATTCGCCTGCTTCTTCAAGCCTTCATCGGTTTTGTGCTCTTTACAACCGGTACGCGCATCTACACGATCACGAACCCACTCGGCGGCATTATCAAGCTTGATACTTTTGATGTTTTTCTTCCGCAACTTTCAACTTTTGTGGGCCCTCTCCCTCTCTGGAGTGGCGTCTTCACCATCGCCTGGATTGCTCTCACGACGAACGCCGCGAACTGGCTCGACGGTGTACCGGGGCAAGTGAGCATTCTCACGGCACTCGGCGCTTTCACGCTCGGACTCTTGAGCTTGAGTAGCAGAGTCTCTCAGCCCGAGGTGGCTCTCATCGCCTTCATCGTATGTGGTTGTGCGTTCGCAAGTGCCACGTTCGATCTGCGTGGAAAAACCGTGCTCGGCGACACTGGTTCCATGTTCTTCGGACTCATGCTTGGGATGCTCAGTATCTATGCCGGCGGAAAAGTGGCAACACTACTGCTCGCCTTCGGCGTCCCCATCCTCGATGCGTTCTTTGTTATCGCTGAACGGCTGCTCAAAGGTGCTTCTCCTTTCCGCGGAGGAAACGATCACCTCCATCATCTCCTCATCAACAAAGGATGGAGACCTGGTTCCGTGATTCTTCTCACCGTCACTCTCGGTGCTGCGTTTGGTATTCCCGCACTTTTCCTCTCGACGACTCAAAAATTCATCGCTCTCCTCCTCTTCACCGCGTTGATACTCGCGTTGCGGATCTTTGCCCGGAGAACACCATCGGTTTCCCGGTCGCCTCCAACGCCCCCGTGACTCTCGGCACCATCGTCTTCGTCCCGCGCACGACAACCGTAACCATTGCTTTACCGGAGGCATCGAAATCCCGTGCCGTGAGTGTTGCAGGACTGAAGTCTGCGGTGCCGAATGCTGTTTCCAGGTAGAGCTTTCCATCGAAGTGGACGTCCCTTGCAAAGTTTCCATTCGACTCCCGAGCGAAGATCACGAGCTGCTCGGGCATGCGCTCCTCGAAACTTCCATCGTGGAGGACGCTGAGCTCCGAGATGGTTTTATGGCTGGGGCTGGGGTTCGGAGTTGGGACCAGAATTGGTGTTGAGGGTGGAATACTGGAGGCTTCGAGAACAACCTGCACCGGTTTTCTTGTCGTCCGCTTCGTGCGCTGCGACGTGCGCCGCGCGATCGCCCGTTCACGCCACGTGAGCGGCGGCGGAGCAGGAGCCGTCATCACTGTCGCCGAAGGAACCGCGGTGGTTCCCACTCCGGCATACACCGGTCTCGTCACAGGATCGAAGTGCGTCTGAACATATGCGAGCGGGTCCACGGTGTACTGCTTCGCTGCGTCGAGTCCCAACCCGTGATCCACGGCCTCGACGAAATTCCATCCATGCTCGTTCGCTTCCGCCGTCGTGAACGGCCAGTAGGGATGGAATGGCGCAGTCGCCGCATCAATCTGGAAATGGAGATGGGGTGTGGTCGCGAATCCCGTCTGACCGCTCGCGCCAATCTCCTGCCCTTTTTGGACAATATCTCCTTCGGAAACGCCAATCCGGCCGAGGTGCGCGTAGACAGAGAAAAGAGTTGTCTTTTTCTCGGGATGTTTGAGATCCGGGACGTTGGGATGTTCGATCACGATCGTATTGCCGAATCCCCGCGCGCGTTCCTCGGTGCGGGTCACGATGCCGTTCATCACGGCATACACCGGCGTATCGTTCGGGACAGTGATATCAATGCCGGGATGGCTTCCGCAACGATTGCCATTGTACTCTCCGAGATACGGTATGGAATAGAGCCGGGGATCATTGTCGCCATGATGATCGCAGTCATCGGACGTGCGATAGGACGGAAGCGGAATGAGCGCCATCTGCGGAACATCCGCGAAGCTGTACCGTGCCCGATCGCCATGAAAGCGCGTGATGTCGGGAACGAGTGCGAGCGGAGGCACAGCACCGTCAAAGACGATCGCTTCCTTCCCCCAGACCGATTTCCAGAACGCGTTCCATCCGTGCTGTCCGACCATATTTCCGACGAGAAAAGAAACGCAGGAAAAAAGCGCGAGCCAAAACGACCAGCGCTTGCTGAGGAAGCCCCGGAGAGAATCGACCGGTTGCTTGTAGAGCGCCGCAACCGAGAACTTTTGGTGTAGAGTGAGCATAGGTTTTCCCGGTTTGTTTGCTATTAATAATATAGCATATTTGATTATTTATGTCAAACATTGAGACCATTCTTTTGGCTTCTGCTAGCCAAGAAAGTACATTTCGCATCGGTTCCTCTCTGGCTGCAAGCCTGTATCAAAAACCCCTTACCATCTTTCTTCGTGGAGATCTCGGAGCGGGAAAGACAACCTTTGTGCAAGGGCTGGGGCAAGGGCTGGGCTTAAGCAATACGATCGTGAGTCCAACCTATGCGCTCGAGAATCGCTTTGGGGAAGATTTTCTGCACGTCGATCTTTTTCGCATTGATCCAAAGGAAGCAAAAATGCTCATCGAAGCATCCGATGATTTTCCGGGAATCCGCGCGATTGAGTGGTTCGACAGGCTCACCAGAGGCTGGAGCGAGCGGCTCGAAGGACAAGAGAGTGTCATGCTGAGCGGAGTCCCGCAGAGCGAGAGCAGGACGGAGACGAAGCATCTTCCTTCCATCACCATCATTTTCACCGAACCCACACCGACAACCCGCACCATCGAAATCACCTTCTCCGATCTCTCTTGTCCTGACCAGAAAACAATTGAAAAATGGCGTCGCAACGTGCATCTCCCCGATCACATCGTGCGCCACTGCGACGTTGTGGGATTGCTTGCAAAAGACTTTGCGCAGGAACTCGTGAAGCGGGGGATGGTCGTGCGCCCGGAAGCGCTCCTGCACGCAGGCATTCTCCATGATTTGTTTCGCTTCCTCGATTTCCCACGAGAGGAGGAACGAACGTCCAAACCGGTGTGGGTAGAGCTCGCAAAGAAATATACCTGCCACCATGAAGAAGCCTGCGCCCGATTCCTCGAGGAACAGGGATTTCCCGGCCTTGCGACGATTATCCGACCGCATGGCTTACACGAAGCGAATCCCCTCCCCGCTCTCCAAAGTCTGGAACAGAAAATCCTCTTCTATGCCGATAAACGCGTGATCTTCGACAAAATCGTCACAATCGATGAGCGCTTCGACGACTTCATGCGCCGGTACGGTGGCGGGAAAGAATCGGAGCAAGCAAAGCTCTGGCGCGCGCAGACGAAGAAATTGGAGAGGGCATTATTCGGGAATGATATTCCGTAGAGACGCCCGAAAGGGCGTCTCGCATTTCGCCCGAAAGGGCGTCTCGCATTTCGCCCGAAAGGGCGTCTCTTGTGCTACGATAGGCGACTATGGTAAATGTTCCTTTCGCTGAACATACGAAGAAGATGCTCTTTCGAGAAAGATATCGCATCCCTTCCGCTCGACTGAAGAATTGGGACTACACAACGCCTGGCTACTACTTCGTCACAATTTGCACGAAGGATAAACACTGTTGGCTTGGAGACATAAGAGGAATTCAAGAGGAACCATGGGCTTCTCTCCAGCCATCAGAAGCTGGGAAAGTTGTAGCATCCTGCTGGGAAAAGATTCCTGAACATTATAAAAATGTTGCCTTAGATCAGCACATCATCATGCCAAATCATTTCCACGGAATTCTTTCCATAGAGAAACAAGATCCGGCTGTTCCCCTTGGTCTTATTGTGAACCAATTCAAGGCAGCAAGTACAAAGCACATTCGAGGTGCGGGACACCATGATTTTGCATGGCAGGCACGATTTTATGATCACATCATTTGAAATAATATAGAATTGAATCGGATTCGATCGTACATCTTCCAAAATCCTGAAAAATGGCTCAGGGGAGAAGATGCGGAAATATTGTCGTAGAGACGGCCAATAGGCCGTCTCTCAAACGCCCCGTTGGGATTTGAGACGCCCTGTCGGGCGTCTCTACAATCCGGTGTTCATTCCCCTATAAATCCACCGGCTTGTAATTCGAAGAAATTCCGATACACGCCGTCTTCTCTCTTCACGAGCTCATTGTGGGATCCTTCTTCGACGATCGCACCGCCCTCAATCACGAGGATGCGGTCGGCTTTCTTGATCGTGCTGAGTCTGTGCGCGATCGCGATCGTCGTGCGATTTTCCATGAGCGAGGCAAGCGCTTCCTGAATGAGCTGCTCGGAGAGTGAATCGAGGCTGCTTGTCGCTTCATCGAGGACGAGGATCGGGGTATCTGCAAGGATCGCGCGAGCGATCGCGACACGCTGACGCTCGCCGCCCGAGAGCTTTACGCCGCGTTCCCCGACAAGCGTTTCGTAGCCAGAGGGAAATTCCTGAATGAATTCATGCGCATGCGCGAGCTTCGTCGTGATGAGCGGGAGAAAGTTGAACCACAGGCGATCCATGATCGTCTCGAGCGCATCCGTTCCGCGATTGATCTTACGGGTCGTCGCTCCCGCGAACGTATTCACATGGAACTGCGTCGAGAGCCGCTGGGCGTGCGCGTAGATATCGCGATGGGCGCTCTCCATCACGCCGACCTCGATCCACCCGAGCATCCGGGACGCGACCTCATGGAGCGTGAGATTGAGCACCCCGCAGAGAACCCCCAGCACCACCATCGAGATCGCAAAGCGCAGAGATTCCGGTGTCACCGCTCCCCCGGTCGAAACCATGTCAACGACCTCTTTATAGAAGAATGGCTGCGTGAGATGGAGTGTCGTGGAGAGAGCGAGGAGAAAGAACATGCATCCAAGCAGCAGCTTGTGATGCCGCATATAGCGCCATAAGAAGGCGAGCACCTGCCGGTGAGTGACGGACTTCGTGCGCATGGAGCTTCGGAGGATTGCTCATATGGTTACATAGTAGAGCATACAAGTGGCACCCGCGCATGGAAAAACACCCTATTGCATCGTGCCCTTAATGGAAGCATCCGCACTCCTCGAGTGTCTCCCGGAGTATGACATTGTCGTTCCCCCCGTCTGGACGCTGGAGGTGAGCAATGCGCTCCTCGTCGCGGAGCGACGGAAGCGAACGGCCGAAACGCAGACGGAGCACTGGATAGACCTCCTCACGGGACTCCAATGCGAGGTGGACATCGGTCTTGCCGATATTTCCTGTCGGGAGATCACCACCCTCGCGCGCGCGACGCACCTCTCTGCATACGACGCAAGTTACCTCGCGCTCGCCTCCCGCCTGCATGCACCGCTCGCAACGATGGATGTGAATCTGCGCCGCGCCGCAAAGGATATCGGCGTTGCGGTTCTCAGCAGATGATGACTGGCTTGGAGGACATCGCCTCCTTGCAATAGTTGCGAGAAAACCCTCAGCGCATGAGATGCGGATTGAGAGGAGATAGTAATTCTCTTGTACACTTCTCTCTATGAGTGCTACACAGAAACTCTACTGCTACGTTGATGAGACAGGTCAGGATACTGCCGGTGAGTTCTTTCTCGTGTCCATCGTGATTCTCGATGACAAGCGTGAGGAATTGAAGAAGTGGCTGCAGAAGTTGGAGAAAGAGAGCGGCAAGGGGCGGAAGAAATGGACGAAAGCCACTCGTAAGCAGAGAAAGTCCTACATCGAGCAGATTGTTGCTGATGAGAGATTTGCTGAGCTGATCTATTACTCGCATTACACCGATTCCCGTTCGTACGTAGACCTTACGATTCTCTCTACTGCCAAAGCAATTCTTGAAAGGGCAAAGGAGCCGTATGATACAAAAGTCTACGTTGATGGATTGCAGAAGAGTGAACGGCGGGCATTCACGGCAGGGCTACGCAGATTGCACGTTCGCGTAGATTTTGTGCGTGGCCTCACCGATGAGGCTGATGAATTCATCCGTCTGTGTGACGCCATCGCGGGGTTTCTCCGTGACAGTCTGGAAGGTGATGAAGATATGCAAAAGCTGCATCACCGTGCAATGACGAATCACATCATCAAGAAATGCTGAGACATAATCAATCTAGGCCATCCGACGAGCGAATGGCCACCAACCCGAAAGGGAAGTATTCGATTGATTCTGTATTTATAGAATATCAATAGGGAGGACTATTGTCAAAGCAAATAGCGGCGCTTTACAGCTTCTTTTCCAGCTCTTTCACATCAATCGGCTTCTTCTTGAGAATGTCACTCTGTATGTATGCCAAATCCTTTTTGAGTTCCTCAAGAGAAGCTCCTTGTGGGTACACGGGTTCTTCTGTGAAGGCACAGGGTTTGCCGCTTTTTTCATTGTAGTAGACCTCGTGAATGCCGAAAACCCATGAACCATCTTTCTGCCGCTGTTTGAGGACGCAATAGTTCCAGATCATAGGAGAGAAGTGTATCATGGCTGGCACTTGGCATGGGCGATTAGCTCAGGGGTTAGAGCGCGACACTGATAATGTCGAGGTCGATGGTTCAAATCCATCATCGCCCACCAATCATGACTTTCGGGGTTGGCGCGCAAAACGCGCCACCCTATTTTGGCTTCGTATTGCACCGCATCCTCTTTCAAAGCCCAGTTCAAGCCGGCTTGCTTAAGAAATGTTGGGATTTCTTTGAAGTTTTCCGTGTGAAGCAGACTTTTGGCTTCCTTGCTGCGTAGAATCATCTGCCGACACGGTTCTAGCCACTCACAGTGGTTCCGTTCAGCATGGGCGATTTTCTGATCGAGATCGACCTTCTCCGAAACGAGTTTGTTCTTCTTTGTGATGTACTCGTCATTCGTGATTGTCCCATCAAGCCGAAGGTCGAGAAGGTCTTCCAGTTTCTTCTCAAGTTCCTGTTTCTTGCTCTTTAAGTGCTGAACGGCTGCCCGATTGTCTGATTTGCTCTGCTTCTCGCGCTTATCAAGCTCTGCAAGCATGTTATCAGCCCAGTCATCGGGCAGTGATAGCTGTTCGACAATCTTTCTGGCTTGCTCAAGGATTTTCTCCTCACGGGTGTAGTGCTTCGTGGGGCATGGTCCCTTTTTCTTCGTGCAATGGTAGTAGTGATGCCCTTTCTGCTGCTGGCAGGTGATCGCGCAGCCACACTCCGCGCACGTGAGCCAACTGACGAATGGGAAATCATGGTTTCTCTTTCGCTTTACCTTTCCCCTGTTCTTCATCACCTGCTGGCACTTGTCGAACAGCTCACAACTTATGAGTGGCTTGAACGATCCTGATGGATTTGAACCATCGACCTCGACATTATCAGTGTCGCGCTCTAACCCCTGAGCTAATCGCCCGTATTGCGGAGTATAAAGGGTGTTCGCACACAGAGAAAGGACCTGCTATTATTTTGCCCTTCTCCGTATGCCCAATAACATCCTCTCTGCGGCGAAGAAAAGCATCCTTTCCGGACAGCTGAAAGCAATCCAAAACTTTCTCGATGAAGAGAACATCACAGATATGACCGCTGATGACATACGCAATGTGTTGCGAGAGACACAGGATCTTCCGAAGGTACTCCGGACAGTGTGTTCAAAGGTAGGCCCACGTCTTTCATCCGACCAGGCATTCGGCGCATTCATCGATCTTGTCGGAAAACTGTGGAACTCTCTTCCATCAAAAGAACGAGGTGCTGATCCTGGAGTTGATGCGTACGAGCCCGGTCCTATTGAGGCTGCGCTCACCATGGAGTACATGCAGTTCATTCAGTTCTCTGTCGACCCGACGACGTGCAGGACACAGAAAGAAATTGATGAGAAAGTGGAAGCGGCGTCAGAAGAATGGCTGAATGCGAGACAGCAGAGGCTTCAGGGGAGAACACCCAATGAGGCAGTTGCGAAGGAGCGCCGCGATGCCGGTCGCACCGACCTTGAGTGGTCCATCAGACTGCACATTCATGCAGTTTAGGCCCCTTGTCACTTCTCCACAAATCCGGAGAAAAACTTGTGAAGGAAAGATGGCTTTGTTGAGAGCTCCGGATGAAATGTCGAAACGAGAAAATTTCCTTCCATACATGCAACCGGAAGTCCCTCATATCGAGCAAGCACAGAAACGCTTTTTCCGATCTGCACAACTTTCGGCGCGCGAATGAAAATGCCGGAAATCTCTTCTTTGCCAGAGGGTAAATCAAGTGTGAGATATGCCTCGAAACTTTCGGTCTGACGACCGTATGCATTGCGTTCGATTGTGATATCCATGAGACCGAGCGGCCGTAGCCGCGATTCATGAATCGCGGCTACGGAAAAAACTTCCCTCGCAAGAAGGATCGCGCCCGCGCACGTGCCATAGATTGGAAATTTTCCGTTCGTGCATCGATCGATGATCGCTTTCCTCAAACCCGTCTCCTCTAAGAACTTTCCGATCACGGTACTCTCGCCGCCGGGGATAATGAGTCCCTTCACCTCTTCCAAATCATCAATCGAGCGAACCTCCTGCGCTTCGGCGCCAAGCAACCGTAGCGCCTGCATGTGCTCGATCACGTCTCCTTGGAAGGCAAGAACACCGATGGTCATGGAAACATTTTACACATACATCCCCTCTCCCCGCGGGAGAGGGCTAGGGTGAGGGGAAATTTCCCCCTCATCCTCACCTTCTCCCCAAGGGAGAAGGGATTCTCATTTACCAGCCGCGTTCCTGCATCGCCATTTCCAATGTTTTAATCTCCAATCCCTCCATTCCCTCCCCCGCCATGTCCGCAGCTCTCAGAAGTTGCGCAGGATCGCGGAAGTGCGCAACGGCGTGGACGATCGCGCGTGCTTGGCGCGCAGGATCTTGCGCTTTGAAGATCCCGGACCCAACGAACACTCCGTCCATCCCGAGCTCCATCATGAGCGCGGCGTCGGCGGGAGTTGCGATGCCCCCTGCAGCGAAGTTCACGACGGGAAGACGACCGAGTCTCACGACTTCCTCGACGAGAGAAACTTCAACCCTTTCCTCTTCAGCAAACTCTTTCACCAGCCACTGAGAATCTGTCCCGAGCGCGGGCGGGGGGACGGCTGCCAACCGTCTGATTTCTCCTGCAATTGCTCTCGCGTGTCGCACGGCTTCGACGACATTGCCTGTCCCCGCTTCCCCCTTCGTCCGGATCATCGCGGCTCCTTCACTGATACGACGCAGAGCTTCTCCCAGATTCCGCGCACCGCAGACAAAGGGAATCGTGAATCCGCTCTTCTCAATGTGTCGCTCGGGATCCGCAGGCGTGAGCACTTCCGATTCGTCGATGAAATCGACTTTGAGTTCCTCGATGATCCTCGCTTCCGCCGTGTGACCAATCCGCACCTTCGCCATGACGGGAATCGTGACGGCAGCCTGAATTTCCCGAACTTTCTGCGGATGTGCCATGCGCGCGACACCGCCCTCTGCACGGATATCCGCAGGCACGCGCTCGAGCGCCATCACGGCAACCGCCCCGGCAGCCTCTGCAATACGCGCCTGCTCGGCATTCGTGACATCCATGATCACGCCCCCCTTGAGCATCTGCGCGAGGCCGGATTTGAGGCGGAAGGAGTTGCTCATGCGAGGTAGCAGCATAGCGCAACTGGCCTCCACTTCCCTCCGCAATCGGGTAGAATCTCGAGTGGGTGTATTCCCTCTGTTCTTTCAATTCGTTCGTTCTGTCCTCCTTCGCCCTTCGGGCTTCGGAGGACATAGTATCTTCGGACTCGCGCTACGCTCCTGCGGAGCTTGCGCTCGTCTCGAATTCAACTATGGGGCATTAGCTCAGCTGGTAGAGCGCCTGCTTTGCAAGCAGGAGGTCACCGGTTCGAATCCGGTATGCTCCACCATTCGGGAATTGAAACTTTGAAAATGCCGTTTCAATCAATAATTTTGAGGATATAGGCGATTATAAGCGAGTTCCCAAACGAGATTTCTGACTTCGGAGAATTCTCGGCGTTGAGCGCAGAGTGTGCCTTTGTGCAGCGGTTTTCTTGGAGTTCCCAATCCTTATTTTTCATGGACCGGTTTCGATGTGGGGGTTGTGTATGTATCAAATTTGTCGTGGAGTTGTTTTATCACTATGATTGAAATATGTCCGGCGAAACAACGAAAAAGACCGAAGGCATCTATACAAGCGTCTTGAACGAGTTCAACGGGATGCAAAATCTCTTCATCGAGAAACAGAATGAGAAGAGACGCGAACTCATAGGAAAAATCGAAAAGCTGAGAGAAGAAAAAACCAAACGGTCCACATCAGTCATAACCTATACGACAAAACTTACTTGTCCGGCAGCAAGCTTGATAATGGTCAACCAATGGGATGTCAAAACCATCTATACGGTCCTTAAGGAGATTCCTGAAGGCAATGACATAGAATTAGTTATCCATACCTATGGAGGTTTACCTATGAAAGCACGACAAATCGTGGAGTTGATTCACGCTCACTGCGAACATTTTCGCGTAGTTGTTCCTGAAATTGCAAAGTCGGCGGGGACACTTATTGCATTGGGTGCCGACATCATTACTCTTGGTCCCCCCTCTGAACTTGGACCGATTGACCCTCAAGTGCCGCGCAAGATCGGAGGCACTGATGAATACGTTCCCGCTTGGTCATACATCGAAGGCTACGAAGAGTTGATGAAGAAGTCCGTGGATGAGAAGGGAAACCTTCAACAACAATACTATCCACTTCTTGCGAGCTTTGATTACCCATTCTACAAGATATGCAAGGAAATTTGGGGCACGACTCACAAGACGGCTGTATCTTTTTTGAGCGAAGGTATGTTTAAGAATGACAAGACTAATGCCACGACGAAAGCCGAGAAGGTCACAAAATTTTTCCTTGAAGACTTTAAGCCCCATGATGCTCTCATCAATCCGAAGGAGGTATCCAAAATCCTTGGGAAAGAGAATGTCGAGATTCTTGAAGAAGGCGACTCTCTTTGGGAAGCCTATTGGGAACTACATGTGAGGACATGCGTACTTCTCGATGTTTCGGCCATCGTAAAACATGTGGAGCACAAAAACGGTGTTCTCCATCAATCTATTCCTCATCAAGAGAAAACTACATGAGCGGAGAAATATTTCTATTGAGTCGAATGCTAGTTTCGGTGCCTGAGACAGTCCTATAACCCCGGACAGTGTCTGCATGCTTTCGTGTTTCAAATTCTTTTTGCATTTTCAAAAGACGGCTCAAAGAATTTTGTCCTCTTCGTGCAGAGCGAGGATCAATCTTAGTGCCTGTGGTTTTGAGTCGGCGTGCCATAGAAGATCATTATAACACTTTCTCTATTTTGCATCAATACCTAGGAAATGATAACTCATATATCTGTAGGATGAAATACCGCTCACATAATTTCGTTATTCAGAGCAATAAGTTCCAGCTCGTTCCCCACCGCTCATTGAGCCAGCCGTCAATAGAGGACCAATTGCTCACTCAAAGACATATTCCTTCTTCGTTGGATCCCATACGAGATTATCTGCGTCGCTCTCCAGCAGCAGCATGATTCTGTCTGCAACGTCATCTGCAGTACTGACGACACCCCAGTTAGCGAGAGCCTGTCTGTCGTACTCTTCTTCGGAAGCAAATCCGGCCATCGTCATCGGTGTCTTCACTGCACCAGGATAAACTGCCTTCACGCGTAGATCTGGGCGATCAGCTCGTAGTGCGCAAATCATTTCATGTACGAGTTGTTTGCTCAGGCTATACGGACGCACCTTTGGCGCGGACATCCGCCGTCCTGGAGGGCCACCGACCGTCGAGCACATTTGGATGATCGTTGCTCCTTCTACGAGCTTATCCTGATCGAGCGCCGTCTTGAGTGTTAACCATGAGCCGAGAGCATTTACCTCCAGCATCTTTCGGAACTGGTCATGCGACACATCGAACAAACCTCCGCGTGCCAGCACACCTGCGTTGTTAAACAGGACATGGAGTTTTCCCGTTACGTCGCCCATGCCCCGAGTTACTTGCTCTGGATCTCGGACATCGACGGAGTGAGACGTAATGCCATCGACTTTCTTGAGGGGTTCTTGCGCATCGAAGGAATGCACAATGCTACCTCTCTGGACGAAGCGTTCCGCAACCGCAAGACCCATGCCGCTGCTCGCGCCGGTGATGAGAGATTGAGTGCCTTCAAGCTTCCCCCGCTGAACTTTGAAATGCCCCACTTGGGTTGAGGAATTACCCTCTTCCC
>CAYIRQ010000032.1:0-12606 GCA_964365905.1 uncultured Candidatus Peribacteria bacterium | reverse complement strand
TCATCATCATTCTTTATTGTGTCTGAAAACTTCTTGTCTACTTCGACCGTGTCCCAGGTGGGCAGCGAAGAAAGTACTTGAAGAAGTTCCGATGAAAGTTTTCCGCGATTTAAAGGATCTCCTTTAAGTTCCTTCTTGGTGAATGCTGCAAACATTCCTCGTTCCACAGCTTCTTCGAAGAAAAGAAGTTGAGTACGAGTATTGATGAAGTCTTTCAGATTCTTCCGGAGTGCTTTGATGCGCCTTACTGTTTCTTCATATTCCGGAAGCGACACTTTTTTGGATGCTTTCAGGGTTTCGATTGTCTTCAAAGCGGAGTCAATCTCATCCAGTGCGACTCCGGCATTCTCGGCAAGATCTTTTGCGATTTCATGGCGAATCTCGAGAGCCCCGCGTCCCACCTCATGGTGCTCGCTGTATTTCAGCCCATCATGGATGCGCATCACTCCACCTGCGTCGTAGTAAATAAATCCCTGTACACGTCGCATGGCGAGAGGATCATTCGTGAGCGGACGCACGCGCTCATCCCTGCTGGATCTGCCGCCTTTGTCCAGAAGATCTCTCGCCTCCGCCTCGCGTTTTTTGATTGCGTCACGCTTCTCGGGATCTGTATCAGGCGACGGGAGCGGCTGGTAGCTTGGAGAAATTTTTTCCGACGGCTTGTCATCCCACACCACCCTCCGCTCCCGCAGAGGGTCATTCGGATCCCAGAATCCCCCGAAACAGTGCAGTTGGTTTTTGTGCATATTAAATCCAGTTATTATACCGTATTTAGTGCTTTCGCTCAATCGCGAAACAGACGGTGCCTGACGAATCCCTTGCGCTGCAGGAGCATTGTACATTATAATGGCCATATGGATAAGACTGTGACGGCATCAGAGGCTAGAAATGACTTTTTTGCTCTTCTGAAGGCAATTAAGACTCCCGGCGTTTCAGTGATGATCACGTATGAAGGCCGTCCTGCCGGTGTCTTGATGTCTGTCGACGAATTTGATGGTTGGGTGGAAACGATGGATATCATGGCTGATCCAGAGGAGGCTGCCGAGATTCTGGAGAGGTTGCGCAATAAGGACAAAGAAGAAACTGTGACATTGGATGAACTGAAGAAGGAACTCGACGTATAACGCATGAAGAAATTCAAGGTCATCGTTCTCAAGCGCGCCGAGAAGGAGAGACGCACATTGCCCGCCAAAGATCAGAGGCGCATTCTCCAGGCACTTGTTTCACTGGAGACTGATCCATTCCGGGGAAAAAAACTGCAAGGTGAGTTCGAAGGTGCATGGGCGATTCGCGTCTGGCCGTACCGGATCATTTACACGATAGAAAAGGAACTTGTGACCGTGACGGTTGTGAAAATCGGGCATAGGAAAGACGTGTATCGATGAGGAGTACACTGGCGCTGCTTACCCCATGAGCCGCCCCTCCGCCCTTCCCCTTCGTCTCCTCATCCCCGTTGTTGCAGCATGCGCCGCATTTCTCGTGAGCAGACTTCCGTGGGATCGGGTACAGGAACTCTATCTGCTCCACCCAACATTCGCGCGATCAGGAGAAAGAGAGGCAAAAATAGAGCTCTCCGGCATGCAGTGGCCACGAGTGGGAATCGCGATGGTGGAATATGAGCGGGGGACATATGTGAGAGTGACGTTGACAGAGAAAGAAATCGAAGAATCCGAAGAGTCCGAGGAAACCGAGGAAATAAAACTCGTGGTACCGGCATCTTGGGAATTGCAGGAAGTTTCCGGGGCGCATGCGAGGGATGTCACACAGGAAGCATCGGAACATGGAAGAAGGTCTCTCGCTTCCCCGAATGAAGAATGGAGAATGGAGAATGGAGAATTACGATTACTTTTTAGAACGAGAGAATCTTTTGATCATCTTCGCTTCGCGCACGACAGTCCCTACCCTGCGCTGCTCAACATTGCTCAAGCGCTGTACCCCAGAGGGGGAAAGCAGAGAATGACGTTTTTTGTGAAGGAGATGCGGACGGTTGAGCTATAGAAATTTGTGTTGAGCGACCTTCCTGCCACGGCTGCAGAGCCCGTCCTGTCGCAGTCCGCCCGACCGCTTGCGGACGGGTCGTGCGGGTCAAATGGAGTCCCCTGCTCTTTGTTCTTTGCTCACGCATACCAGTATATCGTCATACTGGTATATGGTTTCTTTGAGGTCTCGCTTCTCAGGAGATTCCAAGGCAGGGGTTCGAACGAAACGAGGATTCATTCTTCCATCGCCTCGGTATTCCGATATCCCATTATCCGTTATCCTGTGATTCCCTCCCATGCTCCTCCTTCCCGTTCGCAGCCCGCTCATTCACCCCGGCGATGATCTCGCAGCGATCGTCAGTGCAGCAGCGCGTGAGCAACATCCGCCGGGAATGCAGAGGGGAGATATTCTCGTGCTCTCCTCCAAAGTCCTCGCGACTGCGGAAGGGCGCATCATCCACCTTGCATCCTCGCAGCCGGACGAAGCGTTAGCCGGCGAATTCATTCGCCGGCTTTCCGAAGCATGCGGAAAAACCCCGCAATTTTGCGAGGCGGTTCTCCAGGAACTTTCAAGAATGCACGGTCGAGTTCTCCGGACGTGTCCGGGTGCGATACTCACGGAGGTGAGCCCGGAAGGGCTCAGAGAAGGCACGATTCTCATTGCGAATGCCGGGCTCGATGATTCCAATGCGCCGCTTGGGCATGCGATTGGATGGCCGGAGGATGCGGGGAAATCAGTGGTGAGGCTGAGGAAGGAGTTGGAGCAGAAAATGGAGAATGGAGAATGGAGAATGGAGAATGACAAACAAAAAAAGGATAAATTCTCAATTTTCAATTCTCAATTATCAATTGCAGTTGTCGTTAGCGACAGCTGCGTCCACCCCCGCCGCTCTGGCGTCGCTGCATTTGCTCTTGCGGTTTCCGGCTTTGATCCCGTTCATTCGCGCGTGGGATCCAAAGATCTTTTCGGTCGTACGATGAACATCACGCACGAAGCAGTCGCGGATCAGCTTGCAACGGCCGCAAACATGCTCATGGGAAATGTTGCGGAGCAGACACCCGCAGTGATCGTGCGCGACCACGGGATTCCTTTCACCGATTTCGAGGGATGGGTGCCGGGGATACGACCAAGGGAAGACCTATTTGGCAAAATAGTATGAGAATAGACCCGATAAACGATCATTGACAGAAATGAACAGAAGGACATAATGAACTTATGAAGAATGGCGGGTACATCATCGATCTTGGTCCGGCGTACGTGCAGAGAGATGTGGAGACAAACTACACAAGGGGCGCAGCCATCAAACTCGCTGCGCAACTGGATATGGATCCTGAGAGGGATATGAAGATCTATCCGCGACACGGAAAGATTCATCTCATAAACACCATACAACATTCACATGATCGCATCGCAGCTGTGACACACTTGAATTGGCCCACGGCTGATATTTGGAATGGGCGGGAAAGCATCACGTCTCCCTTGCAGAGAAAGCCATCGTCATGCGCAACGGATGCTCTTCCTCCCAAGCAGGAAATGTCGCCCGTGGAAGCAGGATTCGAGATAGGGGGCGGCGATTGAGGGAAGGTTTAGCCCACGATCACTCTCTTCCACGCAAGCGCGTGAAAAAGGAACGGTCGGAGCATCACGACCTTTTCCTCCGGATATTCCTCGATGCGCCCGCCGAACTGAAGCTTGAAACGGGTCACCCCTGCCCAGGGGTGAAGCTTGTGACTTTTAGCAATTGACATGTGGCTTGGTGGGGCAATACCAAGCAAATCGTATTCCCTGCATCCCCTCTCCCGACATAACTTCATGGCTTGCCACTGCAGTATATATGGCGCCATGAGTGCACGATGTTCGTACGATGAAGCGCCATAGTAGTAGTAGCCGCGCATGCCCCACATCACACCCATGAGGCCGGCGACGGGATCGTTAGCCGGCGAATTAATTCGCCGGCTAACGCATGCGCCCGTTGGACCATACGCAAGAAGTAAAAAACCTCCGGGAAGGTCCGTGAGAAATTTCTCGTAATGACTCTGTGGCTTCACAGTAAATCCATCCCGCAATGAAGTTTCCTTCATCAAAGAATAAAAACTTTTCATGTCTTTTGATTCTTCAACGATCACTCCCCTCTTCTCCGCGAGCCGGATGTTATAGCGACACTTCTCATGCATCGCACTCAGAAGTTCCTCATCGGATCTCGTGAGATCGAGAATGACACTTGCTTCGGGCTGCTCTGCCCGCTTCGAGCGGGAATGGAGAATGGAGAATGGAGAATGGAGAATTTCTTGCGACGGAGAAAAGTAGAGAGCAAGCGCCTGCTCTCTCCTCGCTTCCTTCACAATCTCCTGCAGCAGTTCCACGGCTGCCCCGGAATCTCCGATGGGTCCCCGCGGAATATCCCACACTGCAAGACCACCCCGCGTGCGATCAATAATCACAAGCGCAGTAGCATCGCAAATAAATTGCCCTTTCTGCCCTTCCTGCCTTCCCTGCCCTTTCTGCCCTCCTGGCAGCCCATACAGCCTCGTTTCCCTGCCTAGAGCCCTCTGGTACCCTTCCCACTCGAGAGACTGCCAAAGGGACCTTTTTGGGGCATTTTGAATGGTTTGTCGGTAGGTTGCCCGCTCGGAGGTGGTTTCGAGGCGGAAGAGGAGCATCGGGACGATTTTAGGGCAGAAAAGGCAGGAAAGTGAGAAAAGGCAGAAACGTTCAATTGCCTTTCTGCCCTCATTGCCCTTTCTGCCATTTCTGCCTTCGTCACCCATACCCCACCCTCCCCTCTTCCATCCTCTGCAGCACCCTCGGGTACCACTCTTTCTCGAGTTCCTGCACACGCGCCTTCAGCGATTCCGCCGTATCTTCCGGAAGCACCGGGCATTCTTTCTGGAGAACAATTTCGCCCGTATCCACCCCCTCATCGATAAAGTGAATCGTTATGCCGGATTTTTTTTCTCCTGCCGCAAGTACTTCTTCATGTGCGTTAGCACCGGGGTACTTCGGAAGAAGAGAAGGATGGACGTTGAGCAGGCGCCGGTGCCATCTCTGCACAAAGTCTCCGGAAAAAAGCCACATCCATCCGAGGCATGCGAGGATATCGGGCTTTCCAAGCGTCGCGATTGCGGCCTCAATGCGCCGGTCATACGCCTCCCGCGCCTCTCCCTTCGTTCGCTCGACAATGGAGACGGGAGGGCCGTATTGCTTCGCTTTTTCGACGCATCCGCGATCCGCCCGATCCGCAATGAGGCCCATGCACTCCGCTTTCAGGGAGCCACCCGCGATGCGCTCGAGAACCGCTTGCAGTGTCGTACCACGGGATGAACTGAGGACAACGAATTTCATATGTGAATGGTAACACCCTGAACCATGACATGCGCATACAGAAAAGGCCCCCCTTGCGGGAGGCCTTTCCGTTTTCTCCGATGCGACGGAGGAGCTTTCCGAGCTTCTAGAGGTCGTAGCTCGTCGAGCTGATTTCCGACTCGCCATACTCTACCCAGCCGAAGACGACAACGGTGGTTTCAGCCAGCGTGTCTGTCCACTGGACGTGCGTGCGAGCGGTGGTCGAGGTGGAAGCGCGAGCTTCGTATGTCGTGCTCGTGCGCGTCGAGAAGTCGTTCAGAGAAACCGAGAGCGACGAACCGGCTGTCGAGCTGATCTGGTTCGTACCGATGTCGGCTTCGAGAACGAGAGTCACTGAGCCTCCGCTCTGGATCTCGAGGTTCGTCGACGTATTCACGGAGCGGTGACAGTCAACGAAGAACGAACCGGATGCCGTGTTGCCGGTCACGTTGAAGGTGTTCGCGTTCCCTCCTGTGAAGGCGGTGCAGCGAATCTTCTGGTTCTGATCGTTCTTGTTGTAGAGGTCGAACGTGTTCGACGTGAAGCGCACGTTCGTGGAAGCGATGTTGAAGACGAGACCCGAGAGCGTTGCGCGGTTGCGGCCACCCAGAGTGTTATTGTTGGTCGCAGCCGTGAACTTGAACTCGGCGACGCGCTTGTTCGTACCCACCGGGATGTTCGTGCCATCCGCGTCGGGGTTCGTGTCTTCAATCGTCACGATCTTCGCAAGAACGGTGTCGTTCTTGTTCCCGACAATCGCTGCGTCCGTCGTCGGCGTTTCACAGCTTACACAGATGACCACTTCGCCATCCTGCGTCGTGTCGTTGTCGTTCGTGAGCAGGACGTTGCTGGAGTGGAATCCGCGGGCGGTGATCGCACCGGTACCCGTCGTGGTGTTGCTCACTCCGAGACCCTTCGAGACCGTGTTCGGGAGAATCCGCGCGCGGATGACGCCGTTGCTGTTATCGGCGGTCGTTCCGGCCGTGCTCACAGCGCCCTGTTCGTCGAGTTTCAGCAGCGGGCGGACGAGAACGTCCACGCGATCCCCTTCCTGGATGACGAGCTGCTGGCTCTCCATCACAGCGCAGAAGGAGTTGCTGACGATGTCCGTCGCGGCGGATGCATTGATGCTGTTGCAGTTATCGAGCGTCGCGGATGCGAACGCGGTCGCCTCTCCGCTTCGAAAGAGCTGGAATCGGTCGAGGTTCGTAATGGAAGCACCCGACGCGGAAACGATGATGCGGGTGACATCCACCGGCTCGTCTTCTGCGCGCATTTCAAGGCGCAGAATGGCTTCACCGAGGTCACCGGCGAGCAGCTGCCGGTTTCGGGTCGGCTCACTGTCCTGACGGACGTAGAGCGTTCCCTGGTTCCGGAGTGTGTAGCGCTTGGAGCTTGCGTTCGTCACACGGATCTGCGAGTTTCCGGCGGTGCAGCCCGAGGTTGTCGAGACTGCCGTCGTCGAACCGGAGAAGACCGTGATACAGCTGAGGGACGACCCATCATCCGCTTCTTCCGCTTCCACGAAGGAGTAGGTCGTCGCGGCCCCGTCGTTGTCCCGGAGACCGATCGCGATACCCGTTCCCACAATGGAACCGGAGATGTCGGCGTGGACCTCAAACATCACTGTTTGCTCGGCAGGAACGGTGTAGCCGCCGCCTGCGAGGTCATCGAAGGTGACGGAGTCTGCCGTATCCGCACTGGTCTCGGAGCAGGTCCCCGTACAGGCCTTTCCGGACTCGAGCACCGTGTCCACGACGCCGTTATCGTCCGTGTCCACCCAGAGCGTGTAGTTGCTCGCATCGACGAGCTGACCGGAGTCAGACTCGAGCACGAGCTGCGTGAGGAAGATGTCCTCGGCCTTGCCGGCGGTCGCCTCAAAGCGGAGGAGCTGCACGTTCTTCGCGTTCTCGACCACCGTGTCCGTGGTACCGATCGTTCGCTCCGTGAGGGAGAGCGTCGCGATCGCGATTTCCATCGTGTTTCCGGAAACGTCTTCACCCGGGCGGATGTCCGTCACTTTGTCGCCCGTGGTGATGCCGTCGGCGTCGAAGTTGTAGGTCGTGCTGGCGGTCGCGAATCCACCGAAGTCGCATCCCGTCGTGTCATTCTCATCTGCGGAACAGATGAAGGACCGAAAGCGGTCACCGTCATCCGGGATATCCGCAACGAAGTCGAGGCGGAGCTGCCAGCGGCTCGTTCCGCGGAGCACGAAGTCATCGAAGCGGTAGACGCCCGTCGTCGACGTCGTCGTGGCGGTCGCAGCACAGGATGGCTGCGTCGCTCCGGCCTTGGTTCCGGCATTGGAACTGAGGCTCACCGCATCGACCGTCTGACCGGTCACTGCGTTTCGGAGTTCCACGTCTTCGACGTTCTCGGCGATCGCGTCATCCGAGGTGCCACCGTTGCATCCAAGGACAGCACCCGTGCTCGTCTGTCCAAGAATGAGAGCGTACATCTCGTTGACGTTGATGTCTTCACCACCCGTGGTGAAGTCAATGTTCGCCATCACGACGTCATCGGCGTCCGGCGTGAATTCCTGCGTGATCGGACCATCGATGTCGATCGTGAGTTCACCGGCGTTGATCGTGACGGTCGAGACCGCAGGCGTAGCAGCAATGGTGACCTGCGAGCCGTAGAGTTGACCGTTCACGCCGTAGCCGTAGAGCGAACCGACACCGAAGATGTCGTTCGTCTCTTCAAATTGAACCTTCATTGTGTCTGCGGCGCCTCCGACGATGTCCGCAACCACCTCGAGCGTGACTTTGTCACCTTCGAGAACGGTGAACGGAGGATCGAACGTGAGCGTCACGTAGTCCGCAACGGTCTGACTGACTTTCTCCGTGAGAGCCGTCCCGTCCGTGCGGCGAATGAAGATGTTGATCGCGTCACCGTCACCCGCGGAACCATCGTTCTCGAGCGTGGTGGAGTAGAAGGTCTGGTCCTCGATGGAGTTGACCGACCACTCGAACTTGCCGACCACGGCCTCCTTGTCGTTGACGTCGATCGTGTCCGGCGTCACCGAGCGGTAGGTTGCAGTGATCGTTCCTGCCGTCACCGCGGAGACCTCAAAGACCTCGCCGCGGAGAGGGAAGTTCCCCGTGACATTCTGGGCGTTGCTCTCCACGTCACTTGCGAGCTCCACCACATAGTTGTGGCGGCCGTTCGTCGCGGCGGTGGAAAGGTAGTCACCCATGAAGTCAATCGTCACCGTTTCACATGCGGAAACGAGGAGCGGGCGACTGAAGCGAACGTCCGCCGTCTGGTCTTCGGAATCGAAGACGCGCGTGCGGGAAACTCTGCCGCCGTTCACGCTCATCCAGGCAGCGGTGATGTCCGCCTGTGAACCCTGACCCTCGTGAATGACGGTCATGCCGTCCACGAGAATGTCGTCGTCACAGGACGCCGTGAAGTCGAGGGAGAGCATCGCGATGCCAATCGCGCCCTTGGGGATGGTGTCCCCGAGCGGCGAATTCGGATTCAGCGAAAGCTCGAGCGTTCCTGTGGAGGTGGGAACCTCGCGGAAGCCCGTGAAACTCTCGGAGTCATCGAACTCCGTGCCATCGGAGGTCATGCCGTGCACCGTGAGCGTGTAGTCGTCACCGGCGTTCAGGGCGCTATCCAGTGTGAGCTCAACGACTGCGCTGCCAACCATACTGGCGTCGGTCACCGTGAAGCCGTCCACTTCGTAGTTAGAGACGTCTTCCGCTGTGGCGCGGTCCACGTTTCCGGTGAATTCGACCTCGACGGTCGTCGCGGACGTTGCCGTGACGGACTCGACGCCGGCTTCACCCTCGGATACTTCTCCGCCGCAATTCGGATACATGAGGCCCATGTCGACGCGGTGGAGCATGACGACCATTTCTGCGCGGTTCATGGAGTCGCCGGGGCGCACCGTTCCGCGGCCCGAGTCACCCTGCAGGATGCAGTTGTCGGCCGCGATCTGAACGTCTCCGGTGTACCACTGACCCGACGGGTTATCGACGAATTGAGGCGCCTCACCGGAGCCCACGAGACCGAAGGCGCGGTTGATGAGTGCCCCCGCTTCTGCGCGGTTGATCTTCGTGCCCGGGCGTCCGTAGCAGGGCTTAGAGCCAAAGCAGTTGCCGTCACCACGAACCCAGCCTTCCGCACCGGCCTCTTCCATGTACCCGAAGTACCAGGAGCCGACCGGAACGTCATTGAAGCTTGAGCTGGATGGAGGCGTTCCGAGAATGCCGCCATTGAGTTCCACGATCAGTTTCACGAATTCTGCGCGGAGCGCGTGGTCGCCGCCGCGGAATCTAGCTTGGCTGGCATCGAGATAGCCGGCGTCAACGAAGTCGGCAACGGCTGTCTCGTACCAGGCCCCCGAGGGAACGTCGCTGTAGGCGAGGATGGTGCCTGCTTGAGAGAGGACCATGGCCCCGACCGCGAGTCCCGCGAGGACTTTGCGAATATTGGGGAAATCCATGTGTAAATGGAGAAAAAAGAGATGGCACATCTCTCAATGAAAAAAGAGAGGCGCCGAAATAAAGAGAGTGTTCGGTAGCGAAGAGCTTAGGCATACGACCACAAAGAAGTGGTGAAGCCTCGCTCCTTAAATATAAAGAGAGATCGCTGTGAACACTCGAAGATAGTCCGTAGGAAAGAAACACGATTGCCTTTCGCAGAAACATGGCTTCAAAGCAAAAGCTCAAAGCCAATAGTGACGCGAACCGCAATGTGAGAATCCCATGCATGAATGCCTCCAAACGAACGTAGGGAGGGCATAAAGCTTGTGGGAGTGCCGATATGTGAAGGAACAGCGCGCTGCGGACTTCAGGGAAGGAACAAACCCTTCGCAGGTGCCCCTGAAATCTGGGGCATCCTAGCAATGCTTCTTTCGGAGGTGCAAGCACTGCATTTCCGCGTTGCGACCCATGAAACGGGGATCAAAAATGCTTGTTACAACACGCTTCTTCTCATAGACAAAAGTGGGAAAGATTCCACATTCTTGGCTTCATAAAGCCATATATCGAATATTCCACATGCGAGCGTCATTTGGGAAATGCGTGTAAAAGCCGCCATCCAAGACGGTTTACGCGATGTTCGCGCTCCCTATTTTACATTGATATATTTATAAATTATTGTTTTATAATATATTTTAGGCCATTGCACACTCCTCTCAACTTTCAGTATAAAGACAGATACAGAACAGATTTTGCAAGAGTTTGACAAATAAACTTTTCAGAATGTTCGTGAAACTTATCAACGCTTCAATGCTTCGAGCCGACTCAGCCTCGACGTTCCCTCGGCGTGATTTTCGTACCAGAGACAAGGTCCTCCAAAACGAATCCCCTCTCGAGCGCTTTCTTTCGGAGAATATCCGAGAGAGCAAATTCCCCTGCCCTGCGAGCATCTTCGCGCTTTTTCACAAGCTCCTGGACCTCCGGTGGAATGCTCATTTCCTCCCTTTCGAAACATCCGAATGTACGCTGAATCATGGAAATAAAATTAATTATTTGAGACTTGAGATTTGCCCCTTCGACAGGCTCCCGTTCAGGGCCTGCTCTCGGCTCCGCTCGAGGTGACCCTGAGCTTGTTGAAGGGTCAGGGCCTCGAATGGCAGGATCACTGTGGGAGAGATTCCCAGAGGACCTGTGTGTCACACTATTCCTCGTCCACGCCATACATGCGAAGATGACGGAAAGCGCCTCTGGCGTATTCAGATCCGCATCCATCGCGTCTTTGAACCGCGCTATGAAAGTTCGAAGTTCCTCGGACTCCTCGGTTTCCTCGGACTCCTCGGTTTCCTTCCGAACCTCTTGAATCCATTCAATAACCCTTTGCCTGGCCTTTTTGCCATCTTCCAGCCCTTTAAAGCTAAACGTCGTATGCGAGCGGTAGTGCGTCGAAAGGAGAAAATATCGTAAATCGAGAGCATGAAAACCTTTCTTAACAATGTCCGGAAGCGTGAGAATATTCCCGAGAGACTTGCTCATTTTCGGAGCCTGTCCTGAGCCCGCCGAAGGGGCACCGAAATTGACCCGGCGCTTGTGAAGCCAGTAGCGAACAAACGTTTTCCCGAAAGCCGCCTCGCTTTGCGCGATCTCGCATTCGTGATGCGGGAAGATGTTGTCTTCGCCGCCGGTGTGAATGTCGAGCTCGGGTCCCAAGTATTTGCTGCTCATCGCCGAGCACTCGATGTGCCAACCGGGAAATCCGGCCGCAGGATCCTCCCCCACTCCATGAACGCGCTCCCCTGTTTCGAAGCTCCATCGCAGAATGTGATCCTGATTCTCTCCGACACATTTTTTCCAGAGGGCAAAGTCGGCAGGGTGTTTCTTTGTTTCGCTCAGCTCTAACGTTTCGCGGACGCCTTCCCGGCCTTCGCTAGGGCGGAGTTTACCCCGAGTACTGCCGAGGGGGCCGGCAGGCTGCAGTTTGCCAAGTTTATCAAGGGTGTTTCCAGAGAGTTTGCCATATCCCGGGAAGCTCTGGACGGAGTAATAGATGCCGTCTTCCGTTTCATAGGCATTGCTGTTTGCGAGGAGGGTGCGAATGATCGCGAGCATCTCGGGAATCGTTTCTGTCGCCCGCGGCCGAGCGACGTATTCCTGCAGGATATTGAGGGCGAGTTCATCCTCGAGATACTCGGCCTCGTACTTCCTTGCAACTTCGAGCGGATCTTTCTTTTCTTTTTTTGCCTGGATTTCAACTTTGTCGTCTCCCCTATCGGCATCCCGAACAAGGTGTCCCACATCCGTAATATTTTTCACATGAAGCACTGTGTAACCGGAAACTTCCAGCCATCGTCGAAGGAGATCCGCCGTGAGAAAAGACGCATAGTTTCCAATGTGCGGACGACCGTAGACCGTGGGGCCACAGGTATACATGCGAACGATCCCGGGCTCGCGGGAAGCGAATGTTTCTTCCTTTTTCGAAAAGGTGTTATAGAGCCTGAGAGGCATGGAAAGAGTATAGCGACTCAGAGTTTCGGAAGGAGTGAAAAAATGCGCAGGAGAACGAAAATGATTGGAATAAAGAGAGCTCCTGCGCCCATCGTCCAAAGTTCACTGATAAGAGAGGGCGCAACAAGTATGAGCAAACCTGACAAACTGATGGTAAAACCGAGCCAACTCAAAAACTTGGCAAAGGGGAGGTAAACCTTCATATATTTGAGTGTCAAAGCAGACAAACTGGTGGCAAGCAGAAGATGCGTGACGATACTTGCGATTGCGGCACCAACGAATCCGAAAAGGGGGATGAGAGCGATATTGAGCATGACGGAAATCGCCGCGGCAATGGATGTTGCGACGAGCA
>CAYIRQ010000031.1:0-12923 GCA_964365905.1 uncultured Candidatus Peribacteria bacterium | reverse complement strand
ACATCCCCTCTCCCCGCGGCTTGCCGGCCGAAGCTTGTGTGCAAAGGTATATGAATCGTCCCCCTTCGCTAAAGCTACGGGGGACAGCCTTCGTCAGAGATAGAATCAGATGGTAATGCTTGAGATACAGTTTTCCTCCACAAGCGAAGGCTGGGAGAGGGATAGGGTGAGGGGTCACTTGCTCTCTCCCCTCAACCTGCCCTTCTCCCTATGGGAGAAGGAAAACGTGCGTGTTTGCCAACAGATTCCCATTCGTTTATCCTCTTTACCAGACCGTATGCCATCCCCATACACGATCGATCAGGCCGCTTCCGCCTCCGGACTCTCCGTCAAATTCATTCGGCGGATGAAAGAGGCGCTTCCTGTGTTATTCGAAAAGCACACAGAGCGTGGTGCCGCGAACGCACTTCTCTTCGACGAAACCATTTTGGAAGTATTGAAGCAGACACGGGAACTTCGGAGTCGCGGTCGAACGCTGCAGCAAATCCGCGATGAGCTTGCGAGCTTACCTGGGAAAACCGGGGAAACGGAGGAGGGTAGGGGAGAGACGGAAGGTAGTAACGACTCACTCGGCGAAACGACGAAGGCATCGCTGGAACGGGAGAACGTATTGCTTCGATCGCAGGTCACCCTGCTTCAAACGCTTCTCCAGAAAGCAGAGGATCGCTTTGACCGCCTGCTTCCCGCTCGTACGAAATCCACGGAAGAAACCACGCCCGTGATGGAAAAGGGACCGAATATGAAATCTCAATTGCTCCTGTGGCTCGTGGAAGCGGTTGTTGTCACCGCATTTGCCTCCGGCTTCATCTTCCTCATCTGGTTCTTCGCACAGAAGGCGTTCTCGACGTAAACTCGCTTTGATGTCGCTTCCCTTCCGCCACCTCACCTCCGCCTCACAACTCACCCCCGAAGTTGTGCAAGCGATCTTTCGCGTTGCGGACGACATGGCAACCATCCGGAAAACACAAGGTCGTTCCCGGATACTCGCAGACAGAGTGGTGGCGCTGCTTTTCTATGAACCAAGTTCCCGAACGATGCTCAGTTTTCAGGCTGCAGCGTCTCGACTGGGTGCAGGTATGATCGTTGCCCAGGGAAAAGAAATGAGCTCGATGAAGAAAGGGGAGAGCATCGAGGATACGATTCGTATGGTGATGGGATACGCCGACCTCATCGTGATGCGGCATCCGGAATCGGGAGCGGCGGAGAGAGCTGCAAGTGTGAGTGCGGTCCCGTTCATCAACGCGGGTGATGGCGGCAACGAGCATCCCACGCAGGCGCTCCTCGATCTCTACACGATTTGGAAGGAGAAGGGGAGACTTTCAAACCTCCATGTTGCATTCGCCTGCGATCCTCTTCATTCACGAACGATCCGATCGCTCGCGCGCAGTCTCAGTCACTATCCCGGCAATCGCTTCACGTTCATCTCGCCTCCCAGTTTGCGTGCATCGCCGGCACTTCTCGCTGAGCTCAGGGGAAAGGGAGTCGTGTGCACCGAAAGCTCTTCTCTCTCTGATGGAACAAATGCGGACATCCTCTATATGAATCGGCTGCAGGAAGAACGCTTCACGGATCCCGGCGAATTTCAAAGATTGCGGAAGGAATTTATCCTGACCGCTCCGATGCTTTCCGAAAAAAACGTCACGATCATGGATCCCCTGCCGCGTATTGATGAGATTGATCCGTCGGTTGATGCTCTGCCAAACGCCCGCTACTTTGCCCAGGCCCACAATGGAATACCCATTCGCATGGCGCTGCTTGCGATGATGCTTGGGAAGGCTTGAGCCCCTTGCAGTTTTTTTGATTCGAAGTGTTGCGGAACACACTCCTTTGAGCACTCGTACCAGTATGACGATATACTGGTATTTTATTCTTTCGGGTGTTAGGGTAGGTACCATGAGCAAAGTGGAGCCTCGCAAACTCTCTCCGCGGGAGTTGCAAGCAATGCAGAAAGAGCTTGAAGTGTTTCTTCTGCGTCTTCCACGACGGAAGGACATCGTCACACTCTTTAATGTTCTCCTCACACACAGTGAACGAATTATGGTCATCCGGCGTCTTCGCATCGCTCATGGCCTCCTTCTTGGAAAAACGTACTTGGAGATTCGCGCGGAGCATGGCGTGGGGATCGACACAATCCGCACGGTGCACCAATTGCTCGAGGGACAGCTTGCAAATTACCGTACGGTACTCAGCGATGTCCTCGCAAAAGCCAGTGAAGAAGGGGAAAAGAAAAAACGTGTTGGAAGAATCTCGCTGGATCCGACGAGTTTTCGCGCTCTTCGCAAGCGCTATCCGGCAGAATTTCTATTTTTCAATCTTCTCCTCGGTGATCCAGATATGTACGAGGTGGAGCTGTAAGAATTGTTTCTGCTAAAAGAAAAAGGAACTGCCTGTACCAGTATGACGATATACTGGTACGTGTCATGGGAACGGGAAGAGAGATATGGGCATAACAGTCTCACACTGTTATAGTTTTTGTAATGCTCACTGAAGACTCAAGAAGGGGTTCGTCGGAACTGATCGCCTTCCCCGGCCTCATCGATTGCCACGTCCACTTCCGCGAACCGGGGAATACCGATGCGGAAGATATGAGAAGCGGAGCGGAAGCCGCATGGAGTGGGGGAGTGACAACGGTGTGCGATATGCCAAATACAGATCCTCCTACGTCCACCGTTGCTGCACTGAGGGAGAAAATTGCGAGATGGGAGATAATCAGAAATCAGCCGTTCGAGGCCCTGACCCTTCAACAAGCTCAGGGTCACCCCGAGCGGAGTCGAGGGGTGAAGGGCTCTCAGGCCCTGAACGGGAAATCAGAAATCAGAAATATTGATATGCGCTTTTTCTTCGGTGCAACAAAGAGCGAGCATATTCTGGAATTCCAAAAAGTGATGCAGAGCGAGGAGCTCAAAAAATATGTTCCCGGCGTGAAGCTCTACCTCGGACACTCCACAGGGAACCAGAAAGCAGAAGAGGGGATTGCCGGAGAGGTTTTCCAGGTTTGCTCGAAGCTTGGTTTGCCGGTTGTTTGCCACTGCGAGGATGAGGGAGTGATACGAGAAAACCAAAAAGGGTTGGGGCTGGGGTTAGGGTTAGGAATCGATACTCATTCAAAGATCCGTTCTATTGAAGCCGCGGTGAAAGCAACGACGTATGCAATTCACCTTGCAAGAGAATATGGAACGCATCTTCACATTGCCCATCTCTCGACAAGAGATGAGCTTGAACTTGTGAAGCAAGCAAAGAAGGAAGGATTGCGTGTCACATGCGAAGTGGCCCCGCACCACCTCTTCCTGACTGTGGATGATTACAAAACACTCGGAACATTTGCGAAGATGAATCCACCCCTTCGCACTCACGAGCATACTGAAGCATTGTGGAGGGGAATAGAAGACAAGACCGTTGATTGCATCGCATCTGACCACGCACCTCACACAATCGCTTCCAAGCGAACGAAAAATCCGTTGGATGCTCCGAGTGGGGTGCCGGGAGCGGAAACGATGTTGCCATTACTTTTAAGCTGCGCGCTTGGGGAAGGGCCGTGGGATGCACAAGGCAAACCTCGATGTCAGATGTCAGATGTCAGATTTCAGATTTCAGACATTGTTCGGCTCCTGTATGACAAACCGAATAGTATTTTCTCCCTTGGTAAACCGGAGTGGAACCCTGGCAAACCCCATTCCATAGTGGTAAACCCCAGGGAAACCTGGCTCATTCGTGGCAAAGAACTGCATTCAAAGTGTGGGTGGACGCCGTATGAGGGGTGGAAAGTGACTGGAAGGATCGAGACTTTTTCATAACGTTCGTCGGACTCTTCCACCTTCGCTCCTTCGGAGCTACGGTGGACAGGTCGGTTTCTTCGGACTCCTCGGTTTCCTACAATCCAAGCATGTCCGGTCACTCCAAATGGGCAAACATTCGCGTACGGAAGGAGTCGCAGGATGCACGGCGTGGAAAGATCTATACGAAACATGCGCGCCTGATCGAAATGGCGGCGCGCGACGGAGGAGATCCGAATCTTAATGCGAAACTGCGGAGCGCTCTCGACAGTGCGCGCGCCGACAGCATCCCAAGCAGCATCATGGATCGCGCGATCAAAAAGGGAACGGGGGCACTCAAGGATGCCGCGCGCATGGAGGAGATTCTGTATGAAGCGTACGGGCCCGGTGGAACCGCGTTCCTCATCGAATGTCTCACCGATAACCGGAATCGCACAATCGCGAACATCAAGGCAATTCTCCACAGGCACGACGGCCGGTTTGCGGAGAGCGGATCCGTCTCATGGATGTTCGCGAGGAAGGGAGTGGTCGTTGCGACGAGTGGACAAGGGACAATGGACAATGGCAAAGATGTGGTGGAACTGCAATTGATCGACGCTGGAGCAGAAGACATTGAGTGGGACGATGGGAGCGTAACAGTGACGACGAAGCCCGCAGAGTGGGGGAGTGCGCGCAATGCTCTAAAGAATCTGGGCTGCGTGATTGAAGAGGCTGGTCTCAAGTATGTGCCAGAGCAAACAGTCAGTATTACCGATGCCGCTCTTGGCAAACGTGTTGTTGCACTCCTTGAAGCACTGGAAGGGGATGATGACGTTGCTGAGGTGCATACGAATGCGGAGCTGCACTGAGGTTTCAGGTCTCAGGTATCAGGGTTCAATGAATTGAAAATTGAGATTTGAGATTTGAGATTTCCGCCAGCTATGCTGGCGGCGATGCCTTACCCCCTCCAGATTCTCTTCGCCGCACTCTTCGGTCTCTCTCTCGGAAGTTTCGCGACGGTGCTGCTTGATCGCGTTCCACGAAACGAATCCATCCTCGGTCGCTCCAACTGCCCGCACTGCAAACACACACTCCACTTCTATGACCTCGTGCCCATTGCAAGCTTCCTCCTCCTTGGCGGGGCGTGTCGCTCCTGCAAGCGCATGATCTCGTGGCGTTACCCGGTGATCGAAGCAATCACCGCGCTTCTCGCGGCCCTCCTCGTCGCGCATTTCGGATCTGAGGAACAGTGGATCCTTCCGCTTCTTGGAATCGCAGTCTTCGCTATTCTCCTGATCGCATTCTACGACTTCGACACGCAGAGAATTCCCGACGTCTTCATCATCGTCCTCTTCCTCGGCGCGCTGCTCTACCGCTCCTTCCATGCGGCCGACGTCTATGGAACGGGAATGCGCGATGCATTCCTCGGCCTCGCGCTGCCCTTCATATTCTTCGGCGGACTTTGGGTGATGAGTCGGGGGACGTGGATCGGCAGCGGCGACGTGCTCCTCGGCGCGAGTATCGGACTTCTCCTCGGACTCAAGCTCACCGCGATCGCCATTCTCTTCGCGTACATCATGGGGGCACTCGCGGTCGCGCTCCTGCTTTCACTGCGGCTTGTACAAGGGGGAGCGACGATCGCATTCGGACCCTTCCTTGCGAGCGGCGCCCTCCTCGCGCTCTTCACGGGCGACGCATTTCTGCGGCAGTACATGCGGCTGTTTTTGTAACAGCGCACATGGTAGAATGTATGCATGGCAAAGACGCAGAATAAAGCGCGCAATTACACAGTCGTCCTGGAACCCGCAGAGGAGGGAGGGTATATCGTGCATGTGCCTGCACTACCGGGATGCCACACACAGGCAGAAACCGTCGAAGAGGCGGAGACGTACGCGAAGGAGGCGATTGAGTGTTACCTGCTCGCGCTGCAGGATCTCGGCGAAGAGATTCTGGAGGAACGTCCCGGGGCAACCGTCATCACCGTCGCGATAGACATCTCGCTCGTATAGGATGCGGTTCCCTTCGCTGAAACCGGCGGAGGTCGTGCGGGCACTCCGCAGGGCGGGCTTCGAGGAGGGTCGACAAGTCGGAAGCCATTTGTCCATGCTGCACAGGGAGCGAAAATAGCCGTCACCGTCCCCCTGCATCGGAAAGACCTCAAGCGCGGCTTGCTCCTTAGCATCATCAAGGATGCGGGATTCGATGTGGAGGCATTCCGGAAACTTCTCTGAAATCGCTTCATGACGCCCTCCTCGCGCTCTTCACGGGCGACGCATTTCTGCGGCAGTACGTGCGGCTGTTCCTATAGACTTTCCTCTTCCGGGAACGCTTCACTGCCAACCGACTCCGCGGAATCCTTCCCTGTGCATGTTCCCAAGCGGCAGGAAAGCCCCGAACAACATTTCTTGATGGAGCTGCAACCGTTTCCTTCCGTAACGCAGGCATAACATGTATCAGGATTTTTGGCTGTGTTGCACCAGCAGTCATCATCACATGTTCCACCCTCACCACATTCTACTCCCGCGCATGAAGTTGTCTCCATGACAAGATTTCCCTGGAGAGGAAAGATACCCTGCCGGCAGAACAGGAAACCCAAGAGCAGGCCGACGACACCCGCGATGAGAGCAACAATCCATGGTTTCATGATCGAAAGAGGAAAGAGGTGGAAAGTTGGGCAACAGGCTACCCCCCCCCTCAAAAAAGCAAGCTCGTTTCATGCTTCCCGCAAAGCTGCGCACGGAAAAAGCGGGCCAGACAGGTTGTCGCGCTCAAACGACGACGTGTCTGACCCGCAATGTCACCAACTGCTCTTCGCTTTTTTTCGGGAGCCACATGGACTCCGACGCCCCTCACCATTTTGAACTTCGGCTTCAGAAGATCGCTCTACTGGGCACTATATCCTCAAGGGAAGCCCAAAATGGTGAGGGAGTAGCTCCGTTCGTTGGCGGTACCATCGTATCCGATCCCACATTCTTGTCAAGGATGGGGAAACCTGCTATAATGGTCTGATACACGCAAAAAGTGCGTCATCACACATACCAAACCTCCACCATGGCAGACACGCCAGCCACCGGGAAAAAGAAGCGCATCCTCATCGTCGAAGATGAGAAGCCGCTCTCGCACGCCCTCAAGCTCAAGCTCACGCACGAAGGATACGACGTTGCGATCGCCGCGGATGGCGAGGAGGGGGTGGCACTCGCAACGAAAGAGAAGTTCGACCTCGTGCTCATCGACATCATCATGCCGAAGATGGATGGATTCGCGGCGCTCTCCGCCATGAAAGACAGCGGCATGAAGACGGCCGTCATCGTCCTCAGTAACCTCGGTCAGCAGGAAGACATCGAGAAGGCGAAGGCGCTCGGCGTCCTCGACTACATGGTGAAATCGAACACTCCCATCTCCCGGATCGTGGAGGTGGTGAATGCCATCCTCAAGTCCTGACACCCTCGCAATGACGACTTCCGAGGAAAAAGCCATCGGCTCACTCCTCGTTGACTTGCAGGATCTGCGTCCGGAGCAGTTTGAGCATGCAGAACGACGGGCAGAAGAAGAGCAGCGTCCCCTCACGGATGTTCTTCGATCAGAAGAGCTCGTAACGAGCGAAATGCTGCAACGTGCGATCGCAGAACATTACCGCCTCCCCAGCGAGAAACAGATGATGCTGGGGACGGATCAGGCACTCCCTTTCCTCCAGAAAATTCTCACGCCTGCTCTCTGCGCTCTGCTCGGAAAGAAACCCGGCAGAGAGAAGGCAGTGAACTTCTTCCGGAAGTTGCGCGACTGGAAAGGGAAGTTGCTGGAGCGACAGGCGGCGCTCGAGACACAAATCGCAGCAGGAGAACAGTACCGTCGTCTCCTCGAAGAGGAAAGACGCTCGTCCCAGAACATCTTTGCGGGCCGCAAAAGAACGAAGTGCGCCGTGCAGCAAGCCTTGGATTTGAAAGGACGAAACGCTCCTTCTCCATGGGCATTGCAAGTCATCGCATGGAGAATGCAGTGGGAACGATGGCGGAAAGCTCAGCGGGAGGCTGCATTGAAGCGGCGGGCGGAAGCGGAGGAGCGCAGGAAGAAACAGGAAGCGGAACGGGTTGCGCGGGAAGAAGAAAAGAGAAAGATTCGTGAAGCAAAGAGGATGCAGATGGAGGAAGAGAAACGCGCGAAGGAGGAGGAACGCAAGCGCCAGGAAGAGGAAGACCGGGAGAAGAAAGAGGCGGAACGCCGGCAGCGGGAGACGGAGGGAAAAGCGCGCAAGGAGGAAGCGGAGAGAAAGAAGGCGGAAGCGCAGCGCCTTCGGGAAGAAGAGCGCCTGAGGCGCGAGACGGAACGCGCGGCTCGGGCAGAGCAGGCACGCATTCAGGCGGAGGAACAGAAGGCGCTCCGTGCCGCGCGTTCCGCCGCATGGAAAGCATCTCTGAAGAACATGTTTGGAGGGGCTGCCCGGGATGACACCGCTCTCCTCGAGGAGGCACGCAAGGAAGCGATGAAGCAGATCTTCGTCGAACAAGAGAAAGACCGTCTCCGCAAAACATCCGTTGCAAATGACACGACGCAGAAAGAACAGCTTGCGGCGATCGCGCAGGCGCGCGCCTCACTTGCTGCGGAAGAGACGCGCATTGCAGCGGAACGGAGAGCGCTTGAAGAGAAACGGACACAAATGGAGCACGTGACTCAGGCAGCACCGATCACTGCCGCTCAGCAGAAAAAAGCTGATGTATCGGCTCTCACTGCGGAAGTCGAGCGACGCCTCGCTTCCGAGCGAGCCGCGATGCAGGCAGAGAAGGAACGTATGCGGGAGGAAGCTCTGGAACAAGCCAAGGCTCTTGTCCGCGAACAAACGAAGCAGAGTGCGCCTTCATCCGCTCCCGCAACCCAGGACACTCTGAAACAGCTCCAGGCCGAGCGCATGAAATTCGAACTCGAGAAAGAGCGCATCCGCGCGGAAGCGAAGGCCGAGATGCAGGTAAAACTGGAGGAAGAGAGAGCGACTCTTCTTGCAAAGGCCGGGACGAAGGGAAACGCGGGTGGGAATCCGGCGCTCACGCAGGAACTTGCAAAGTGGAAAGCGCAGGTGGAGAAACTGGAGCGGGAGCGACAGGAAATTGATCGACAGAAGTCACTGCAGGAGGAGCAGGCAGCGGCCCGGAAGGAGGAGCAACGCGTGGAAGAAGAGCGCCTGGAGCTTGCGCGCGCAGCTCTCGAGCGCGAACGACAGGAAATGGGGGCATCGCGCGCCCATAAAGCGCGCATGGCGGAAGGAAAGGAACAACTCGAGGAAGAGCGGCGCCATCTCGAGGAAGAGAAGAAACGGCTCGACGCCGAAGCTGCACTGGAAGCGAAGCAACGCGCCGCCGAGAGGACGAAGAAAGATGCGGCATCTCCCTCGGCTGCAAAGAAATTCTCCTCCGAAGAAAAAAATGCCGCGGCAGCGCCGCAGGTCGCGGAGTCAACCGTGGACGTTGCGAAGATTCTCCTCACGCAGAACTACGTGAGTGAGGAGGAAGTGAAGACAGCGGAGAAAACAGCCAAGGAACACAATGTTTCCCTTGAGCAGGTCTTCAAGGAGGAAGGACTCGTCACGAAGGATATTTTGCAAAACGCCATTGCGGAGTTTTACAAGATGCCGTTTCTCGATCTCCGGTCCCAGCCGCCCGACCCCGCCGTCATTCAGATGCTTCCGGAGTCGTTCTCGGTCGCGTTCAGCGCGATCGCCGTGGAGCGGAAGGAGGACGGGACGATTGTCATCGCGACGAGCAGTCCGGAGAGAAGCAGCCTCGAGGACGAGGTGAAGAAAGTGCTCCCCACGGCGCACGCGATTCACCTTGCGTATGCCACGAAGGATTCGATCGAGGCGGCGCTCGCGTTCTACGAGAAGCCGCTCGATACCCGCTTCCGGAAAATCATCGAGAGCAACCGCAAGGTGGCGCCGGAAATTATCGAGGAGATCGTCGGGGACGCGATCCGGCTCGCGGCATCCGACATTCACTTCGAACCTCAGGAGAAGATCATCATCGTGCGATTCCGCGTGGACGGCGTCATGCATGAAGCAGGCCGGATCCCGCGCGAGTATTTCGAAGGCATCGTGAACCGGATCAAGATCGCCGGCAATATGCGCATTGACGAGCACTTCACGGCGCAGGACGGCGCGATTCGCTGGAAAGGGGAGGGACGTTCCATGGACGTGCGTGTCTCTATCGTCCCGATTGTGGATGGAGAGAAAATCGTCATGCGTCTGCTCTCCGAGTACGTGCGAACGCTCACGCTCGGCGACCTCGGCTTCACCGCGGCGCAGCGGGAAGTCCTCATCAAGGCTGCCCACAAACCCTTCGGAATGCTTCTCACCACGGGTCCCACGGGATCCGGGAAATCGACAACGCTCTACGGACTCATGAAAATCCGCAACACCCCCGACGTAAACATCAGCACGATCGAGGATCCGGTCGAGTACAAAATTCCCGGCATCAACCATATTCAGGTGAATGTGAAAACCGACCTTACCTTCGAACGCGGGCTCCGCGCGCTTGTGCGGCAGGACCCGGATATCATCCTCGTCGGTGAGATCCGCGACAACATCACCGCGCAGATTTCGGTGAACGCGGCGCTGACGGGACATCTCCTTTTCTCCACGCTTCACGCAAACGACGCGGCAACCGCCGTTCCCCGCCTTCTCGAAATGGGCATCGAACCATACCTGCTTGCTTCCACCCTGGAACTCATCATCGCCCAGCGTCTCATGCGACGCATTTGTCTCAATTGTCGCTATAGTTATAACCTCACGCGCACGGAGGCGTGTCAGCTGTTCCTCAACGCCGACCATTATTTCCCCGCATCCGAAAAACGCGTGACGCTCTATCGCGGCAAAGGATGCGGAGCGTGTGGAAATACAGGATATCGCGGACGCGTCGGTATTTACGAGCTGCTCAACATGACGCCTGAGCTCGAGGCATTCATCGTCCAACGGAAAACAACTGCGGAAATCAACGATGTCGCCCGGCAGCAAGGAATGCTCACGCTCTTCGAGGACGGCCTTCTCAAGGTGAAATCCGGCATGTCCACCATCGAAGAACTCCTGCGTGTCGCCGCTCCTCCCGAAGTCATCTTCGCTACCACTCCTCTCCATGCGTCTCCCATTCCTGAAGAATCGGCAAAGTGACGATGTCACCGTGATCGCACGCAGCGCCTCTCCGGGCGCCGCGCGCGTGCGCACGAGCCGGGAGTACAGCGGCCCGAGCTCTCTGAAGCGCATGGCGCTCTCCTTTACCCATATGGGACTCGGGAAGTTCCGCAGTTCCTTCATTCAGAATCTCGCCATGATGCTCGGAGCCGGCCTCCACGTCACGGATGCTATTGAAACACTTCTCAAAGAAGCGCCGCGCGCCATGAAGAAAATCATCAATGGCATCCTGCGCGATGTGGAGAACGGGAGCGCTCTCTGGAGAGCCATGGATCAACAGGCCTTCTTCACCCCCTACGCGATCGCGCTCATTCGCATCGGAGAAGAGTCGGGAAATCTCTCGCAGAACCTCGCGAATCTCTCGGAGCAGGATGAGAAGAACCAGGCGATGCGGCAGAAGGTGAAAATGGCCATGATCTACCCCTCGATCGTCATCACGCTCACGATCATCATTACGATTGGTTTATCATGGTTCGTGCTCCCGCAACTCATCGGCGTGCTCTACGCCCTGAACGTGGAACTTCCGGCGACAACGCTCGCGGTGATTGCCGTCGCGAATTTCTTCACGCAGCACGGAGCCGTGGTGGTGCCGTCTGGACTCGCCGTCCTCTTCATCCTGAGTCTTCTCTTCAAATTTACAAGGTTGCGCGTCGTCGCGCAGTGGATGGTGCTCCACATTCCCGGCGTGAAGACGCTCATCATCGAAGCAAGCATTGCCCAGTTCGGGAACATTCTCGGGACCCTCCTCCGCGCAGGCGTCGCGCCGGTGGAATCCATTCAATCCCTCGCGGACGTGACTTCTATGCAACGCTACCGATCGTTCTATTCGAAGCTCACCGAGCACATTCGGGTGGGGGATTCTTTCGCGAAGAGCTTCGAGGAAATGCGCGGGAGCCGCAGAATCCTTCCACCGTCCGTCCAGCAGATCATCATCACCGGGGAACGTTCGGGCAGACTCTCCGAGGTGCTCCTCAAGATCGCGGATATCTATCAGAAGAAGGCGGAGGAAACCGCGCAGAAGCTGCCGATCATTCTGGAGCCGGTGCTCCTCATCTTCATCGCGGGACTCGTCGCGATGATCGCCTTTTCGATCATCATGCCGATCTATTCGGTGGTGGGAAACATCAGTGGAGGAGGATAAATCGCGGGAGGAAAACACTCACGGGAGGGAACGGCACTCGTTCCCTCCCGTGAACCCACCCTCCCTTCAAAAAAGCACTCTGCATTGGGTCCCGCCCTTGGCACCCGACGCTTCGCGCACTTTTTTATAGAGCAACAATCTCCGGTAGAGTGAACGTATGCAAAAGCGCAACATGGAAGCCATTTGCCAAAAGTCAATTGTCCATTGTCCATTGTCCATTGTCCGCTGCGCCAGCAGGCGCGGTTTCACCCTGCTCGAAATCGCGCTCACGATCGGGATTCTCACGATTCTCCTCGCGCTCACGCTCACGGTATCCATGAATGCAATCGGGCGGAGCGCTCTACAGTCTGCCGAGAATGTTCTTGTACAAACACTGCGCAGGGCGCAGACGCTCTCGCAGCAGAACGTGCAGGAATTGAACTGGGGGGTATACCTCTGTCCGAGCGTGACGACTCCCGGCTGCGCGAGCGCTCCTTCCTCCGTTATTCTCTTCCAGCGAACCCCTCCTGCGACCTTCGGTGCGTACAACGCGGGTACTGATCAGTCCTTTGAAATCAGCAGCACCATCACCGTGAGCGGGACGCTCTATACGCAGATGACTGTAACAGACTCCACGGTGACCCCCTTGTCACCACCCCCCGAGGGTCTCGTCTTCCAGCGTCTCTTGGGAAAACCCTTCGATCCAACGTTCTATGGAACGATCGTCCTCTCCATGAACGACGAATCGCGCACGATCACCGTGACTGCGAAGGGGGTGGTGGAACACTAGGGAACGTCTGAACAATCCTCAATCTGCCTCCTCCTGATCTCCGGGGAGTCTTTTTTTTATGTTGCGCGGGGCTGTCCTGTGCGCTTTTCT
>CAYIRQ010000030.1:0-12957 GCA_964365905.1 uncultured Candidatus Peribacteria bacterium | reverse complement strand
CGACAGCCAACTGCAGCGGGCGGTCGAGAAGGGGAGGATGAGCGCCGAGGAAAAAAACACCAGAGGCGCCTCAAGCATCGCTCCACGGTTGTGAACAATCTGAGCATTGTCGAAGTTGAAGAGGAAACTGAGGAGCGTTGCTGCAATAGGGGAGCGTACGATCAGGAGAAGAATCAAGAAAAGGAGGGGAGCCGTTGCCCATGCGAGGAGGACTGGCACGAGGCGATAGCCCGTGATGCTGAATCCTCCGGAGAAATCCCCTTTCGCATAATCCGTCTGAAGATACTGTGCGTCGTTGTGGCTCGCATCGAGGATCGCTTCCCCTGCCGCCATGAGCAATTTTCCGAGAGGGGGATGAATCTGCATGTAGAAGACGCCATTCAATTCCTTCTGTGCATCCGTGACATAGTAATTTTCATCCCAGAAAAATCCCTGGGGAGTGTCGAACTTGTGAACGTAGGTGAAATACGAAAGAAAAAGCACGAAGCCGAGACAGAGAATCGTGAGAGGATTCAGAAAGAGACGCTCGTCCTTTTTCGCGTGCTTTTGCACGGAGAGAGAGTGTACAGCAAAAATAAATATAAACATACCTTCTCCCTTTTGGGAGAAGGGTAGGATGAGGGGACCCCTCACTCCCCGCCCGTACCGAACGGGTACGTTCGGGCGGGTACCTCTCTCCCTGAGGAGAGAGGATGTTTTGTTCTTTTCTACCTTATATACTCGGCACATGAAACTCATTTCTCACGGGGCCGCACGCGAGGTCACTGGTTCCTGTCACGAATTGCAGATCGGGGACAAGCGCATTCTTCTCGACTGTGGTTTGTTCCAGGGGAGGCGCAAACTTGCGGTCGAGAAGAACAGTTCCTTTGCATTCGATCCACCGAAGGATATTCATGCGGTTGTCCTCAGTCACGCGCATATGGATCATGTCGGTCGCATCCCGCTACTCTGGAAAAGGGGGTTCCGCGGCGCCGTGCACTGCACGTATGCGTCAGCGGACCTTGCGGCAGTCATGCTCGCGGATGGCGGCTACATTCAGGAGAAGGATGAAGAGTATTTCTGCAAGCACTTTCCGAAGACCATGCTTGTCTGTGATGGTCCGCTCTACACGCAGCGCGATGCGCGGGCATGCGCGAAACTTTTCCAGGGGAAGAACTACGAGTCGTGGTTTGACGTCGCGCCGGGCGTCCGCGCGCAGTTCCTCGATGCGGGGCATATTTTGGGTGCGGCCATGGTGGTCCTTGAGGTTGATGAGAATGTTGCAAGACTTGATAAAAAATTCCAAATTCCAAATTCCAAATTCCAAACAAATCTCAAATCCCAAATAAATCCAAAATCCAAAGTCCAAAGTCCTACGATCCGCATCGGCTTCAGCGGGGATCTGGGGCGAAGTGCGCTTCCGATTATCCGCGACCCCGCCCCCATGCCGGCGGTGGACATCCTCATCTGCGAGAGCACCTACGGGAACCGTTCGCATGAAGATCTCGCGACGGCGAAGCATCACCTGCGGGACACAGTCGTCGCGACGGCGAAGCGCGGAGGCAAGGTGCTGATCCCCGCGTTCTCCCTCGAGCGCACGCAGGAGATCGTCTACGATTTGCACCTGCTCTGGGACGAAAAGATGATTCCTCCCGTTCCCATCTTCATTGACTCGCCGCTTGCGTCGCGCGTCACCGGCATCTTCCTCAAACATCCTGAATGCTATAACCGCGCAATGTACGATCGTTTCCTCGCGCGGGGCCATAACCCTTTCCAGTTCTCGCTCGTCAAATACACGGAGAGCGTTGAAGAGAGTAAAGCCCTCAATGGTCTCCCCGGACCCGCGATCATCATGGCGGGATCAGGGATGTGCGAAGCGGGACGCATACGGCATCACCTGCGGAATGGTCTCGAAGATCCGCGCAACACTGTTGTCGCCGTCGGCTATATGGCGGAGAACACACTCGGTCGCCGCATCATCGAGCCCTCCATTCGCAGTGTTCGTATCTTCGATGAAGAGTACAGCAAGAAAGCAGAAGTCGTCGTGATCAACGCGTACTCCGGTCATGCGGACAAAAACGATCTCGATCAGTTCATTGCGCAGGTGGTGCGTGCAGGGAAGGAGGCGGGCAGACCCCTCCGCACCCTCTTCCTCGTCCATGGGGAGGGGGAGGTGATGAAGATCCTCGCGGAGCGCGCGCGCAAAGCGCACCCTGCGCTCGAGGTGATCCTCTCCGAACGGGGGGCGCCCTATGACCTTGCGTAGCTTGCAGAAATTGTGGTATAATATCCTGATGGTTCGGATTGGCCTCTCGATCGGCGCAGTGCTTGTGAGCCTCCTCTTCCCGAGCAGAGCGGTTGCGGCACGCGCGATCTATGCGTACATGAGCCCATGCGAGGCACTCGGGGTGGCGTGTCCGGATGGCGCTGCACCAGTCACGACCACGGTTCCCGCGGTCACAAATCCCGGAGGAGGCGGAGGAGGAGCTGGAACCGGTCCCGTGTACGTTCCTCCTCCCGCAGAGCCGCTCCCCGTTCCCCAGCCCGCGCCTGCTCCATACATGCCCTATGTCCCGGAGATTCCCTTCGCAACGCCCGTTCACTCCGCTGCGCCTCTTCATCCTTCGGGTGTTCCCATGGAGGTGAGCATCGCTCTCTTGTCACTCGCAGCGCTTACCGCTATGGTGCTTCCGGCATTTCGCCGGAAGTATGCGTAGACAATATTGGATGCTCACTCTGGCTGGTCTTCTCATTGCTACGACAGGATTACTTGTGTGGGATGCTTACCTCACGGAGCGCACGACAATCGTCGTTCCCATTTTTCGGGAGGATGGAACGATAGGGGCGGAAAAAGTCCAGATGAGACGCAGTCTTACAGCATTTCTCATGGCTCCCGTGCTGCGGTCAGCTCCAGGGCTTTTTGTGAAGGTTCATAGCTTGGGAGAGCTTCCGATGTATGTGAGCCCGGCACAGCCAGCAAATCTTACGGGGACAGAGAGCGATCTCGTTGTGGGTTTCTGTGGGACGCAGGCACACGGTAGGCCTATGGCGAAATTTTTCTCAGAATGGGGCGATCCGGCTCTTGAAGCATGGGAGTACGAGTATTTCGATCCCCTCACACTCGTACCGCCACGGAATATTCCCCAAGGGAGACTTGAAGCACAATGTGTGGAAGCGAGAGCGGCCGGCGTCGATATGACCAGTTGTTTTACGGGGAAATTCAAAGGGCGTGTGACGGGAAACGTACTGGTGCGTGATGAGCCATTTGAAAATGCTTCTCTCACTTCCGGACGCATGTTTTTCAGTTCCGTTATGACGCCGACTTCCGGTCCGCACGCCGGGCGACACTATCTTTGCTGCTCGAATACGTGTGGGAATGGGTGCGTCGAGCCGGATGGCGCGGACAACGCGTTGGGAAATGCCGATGATGAGGAGTGTGACAATGATGTCAATAATAACTCGAATGCCCCGAATCAACCCTGCCGCGTGAACTGCAAAAATCGAAAATGTGGCGATGGCATCGTCGATGATGCATTTACGGAGGTCTGCGATGATGGCAACACGAGCAACACCGATGCCTGTCTCAATACCTGTGTTGCTGCCATCTGTGGTGATGGTTTCGTGCGGAGTGGTGTTGAGGTCTGCGATGATGGCCCGAAGAACGGTCAGGCCGGTTTCTGTAATACAACGTGTGGTGGTCCGACTCCGTCTGCCTGTGGCAATGGCGTTGTGGAGGCAGGGGAGCAGTGCGATGACGGAAACACCTCCAATACGGATGCCTGTCTCAATAGCTGTGTTTCTGCGGCCTGTGGCGATGGCTTCGTGCGTACGGGGACAGAGGAGTGCGACGATGGGAATACTGTTCCCACAGATGGCTGCACACATCCACTCTGTCGCATCAATCTCTGTGGTGATGGCATCGTCAAACTTACGGATGACAATAGTGATGGAGAACCGGATCAGCCGTGCGATATCGGGCCCGGCCTTGCATGCAAATTGAGCGGGAATGAGTGTCAGAGCGGGGCAGACTGTGCTGCGGGCGAACAATGTGGTGGGCCCCCGTACAATGCTTGTACCTCTTCTTGTAACTTCAATCCCGGATGGGGCTGTGGCCTGTGTGTGTACCCACCATCCGAAAGTTCACAACCCGTCCGCAGTTGCCGGTGTGGCTTCGGGGGGCCCAGTCAGGGGGCAGCTGGCGGAGGCGCTGGCAGTCCAACACCTTAACTTCCGATATCATCCCCCGGGTCCTGCGGATCCTTCTCTCCGGCATCGGCGCGGCCGTTCTTATTCGTGTCTGGGTGAATGGGAAATGGGATTTTCCTGCTATGCTACTATGTACCCGTGACCGCACAGGATGCCATCCAGAAGTGGCGTGAGGGTGCGCAAAGAGCCCTTGCCGCCGCACAGGCGGTGTATGACATCGGTGACTACACACTCACATTGTTTCATTGCCACCTCGCTGTGGAAAAAGCGCTCAAAGCGGAATTTCTGAAGCAGCAGAATACGGCGCCACCCTACACCCATAATCTGGCTCTGCTCGCCGGAAAAAGCGGCAAGGTGTTTACGGACGACGAAATTGCTTTCCTTGATGAACTTACGGAGTACAACGTCTATGGTCGCTACGATGATACGCAGTGGATGGGAGAACGTGCCACCTCTGAAAATGCCCTGAAATGGTTGCAATATGCACGATCATTTCTTTCCTCTCTTGGGCTATGAAGACACTCGAAGGCATCCGCATCGCACGGCGATTCAAGCGGGCTTTGCTTGATGCAAAGCTTCCGGTGGCGGAGGTTCATCTTTTTGGCTCCATTGCCAAGGGGACGGCAAGGCCCGACAGTGACATCGACATTGCCGTAGTCGTGTCGGGTGATGCGGCGTGCGGTCCCGCGAAGCCGCGTCTTTGGCGCATCGCGCACGCCATTGACATGCGCATCGAGCCCATCTGCATGAACAGGGAACGACTCAACGACAAATATTCGACTCTGGCCCAGGAAATCCGGACATTTGGCATCCCCATCCGATAACATTCCCAGGGAGAGCCTCACTGCCCCGTCCCATCATCCCCCGGATCCTGCGGATCTGTTTCTCCTGCGTCCACTTTCCCGTTCTTATTCGTGTCTTCTACTCCATCGGATACTCCGCCACCATCTGTGTCCGTGTCCCGGGCGCTCGTTGCGGTCAGAGGATCTGCGTCAGGAACGAAGATCGTCTGATTGGTATCGGGGCTGATGCACTGAGCGGTGCTCACGGCGTGAACCGTTATCCGGACATCGTCGTTTGCAGTCAGCGCGCCATCGGTTGCCGCGAGTCGCAGGATATACGTTCCCGCTGCGGAGAATGTCGCAGTTGTATCCGCTGCGTTCGCATCACCGAACGTCACCGTTCCCGGACCGCTCACGGTACTCCATGTGACCGTGATGCTCGACGGAGGATTCGGGAGCCCGTCATCCGTGACGGCGCCATCGAGCGTGACGGTTGTGCCCTGCGCGACTGTCTGATCTGCTCCGGCAAAGACGGATGGAGCCTGATTCACGGGAGCTGAAGGATTCACCGTCACCGTGAGCTCATCGTTTGCGGTGAGGACGGAATCAGATGCATCGAGCCGCAGCACATACGTTCCCGCCGCGGAGAAGGTCGCTGTCGTATTGGTGACTGCCGCATCTCCGAACGTGACCGTTCCCGGGCCTGAGACTTTGCTCCACGTTGTCGTGAGTGTGTCCGGCGGCGTTGGAAGTCCATCATCTGTAGCTGTCCCTTCCAGTGTCGCGAATGCTGGGAGCGTGATCGTTTGATCTGATCCGGCATTCACGGTAGGCGGCTGATTCTGCGGCGGAGCTGGATTCACCGTGATCTCCACGTCATCGCTCGCAGAGAGCACCGAGTCAGAGACGGTGAGCCGCAGCACGTACGTTCCATCCACGGGGAATGTTGCAGTAGTATCGACTGCAGCAGAATCTCCGAATGTTACGGGCCCTGGTCCAGTGACCATACTCCAGAGCGTCGTAACAGTGTTTGGAGGAGTCGGTAAGCCATCGTCGCCAACCGTCCCATTGAGTGTCGCGAATGCAGGGAGCGTGATCGTCTGATCTACTCCCGCATCGACGGTAGGAGGTTGGTTGATTGGCAGAGGAGGAAGAACTGTCACCGTCAACTCATCACTCGCCGTGAGTGCGCCGTCGTCAGCTGTGAGGCGAAGGACGTACGTTCCATCGACGGAGAATGCTGCCGTTGTATTGAAGGCATTTTCGTTCCCGAAGACAACTGGAGCCGGTGCGGAGATCGCGCTCCACTGGGCCGTCATCGCGCCCGGAGGCTGCGGGAGGCCGTCATCGATGCCCGTTCCGTCCAGAGTCACCACATTTGCAGGGAGCGTGATGAGCTGGTCTGTGCCCGCATTTGCCGTTGGAGGTTGATTGGGAGGAGGTTCTACTGTCACCGTGATGTCGTCGCTGCCCTGGAGGAGGCTGTCATCCGTCGTGAGGCGCAGGACGTACGTTCCCGCCACGGGGAAAGTGGCCGTTGTCAGAAGAGAGTTCGGGTCGGAAAACGTCACGATGCCGGGGCCGGAGACTATACTCCACTGCGGCTTGACAGTCCGGGGAGGATCGGGGAGGCCGTCGTCCGAGGCTGTCCCGGAGAGCGTTGCCGTATTGGGGAGCGTAATCGTCTGATCCGTTCCCGCGTCTGCCGCCGGCGCCTGGTTTGCGGGTGTGACTGTGATCACGACATCCGCTCTCGTCTTCGCTGCTCCGTCGCCTGCTTCAAAGGTGACAGTGTACGTGCCGACGTCGACTGTTCCCGGCATCCAGGTGAAGGTCTTTGTGAGCGACGGGGGGAGAATTTGTCCGCGGAAACGCGACCATGGCTCTGTCCGGAGGATCAGCGCGAGGAGAAGGACGGCCGCAATGCTCGCGGCCATGAGAAGCTTTTTGCGATCAACTCCCATGGTCCCCAAGCCTCCGACGAGGAGGAGGGAACCGAAGAAGAGTCCGGCGAAGGTGGAGCCCGTGGGCAGATTGAGTGCGGTGAGCGTGAGTTCCTGTGGCCCATCAAGGTCCTGCGCAGTCACCGTGAACGTGAGTATCTGACCGGCCTCAATCGTCTGAGTGCCAGGAACTGTGAGCGTGGGGGCTACATTCGGCGGCACGATCGTATAGCTGCCATCGACGAATGTCGTTGGAGCTTTCTCGGAATCCGAGAGTCGGATGATATCGGTAAGATCCGGATCGAAGACGAATGTCGCAGGTCCCGCCGCCGTCGGCGTCAGATTGAAGCGGAGAACCTGCAAATCGTCGCCCACTTGTCCCGCGTCAAAGTCCACGCGAATGATTTGAATCGCGATGCTTCCATCGGCATTCGTCGTCACGACCGGATCTCCGATAGCGATATCAAAGGTGGAAGGTGGCTCTGTCTCGGAGAAACTATCAAACTGGAAGTTTCGGACGGTGAACGTGATATCCACCCCGCCGATTTCATCGACCGGAGATGTGAGGAGGACGTCGAATGGTTGCACTTTGCCCGTGATGTACTCTCCGGTTGCAGGTTGTACTTTGAGAATGACTGGATTACTGCTCGTCTGTGCAATGAGCATGGAGCCCGCTGTGTTTGCAGCCAGCGAGCAGACGACGTACGAAAGCTCCGTTCCATCCTGGATTCCATCGCCATCCGTATCGATCTTCACGGGATCCGTGAGTGTCACCGTCTTTTCCGTGTTATCCGCAATGCCGTCCTCGTCGCTATCCGCATCATCCGGATTTGTTTCATTCGCATCCCGCCTGCCATTTGCATTGATGTCCTCTTCGCCGTCTTTGAGGCCATCGCTATCGGAGTCGGCGACAAGCGGATTGGTCTTCGTCGCAGGATCGAGGTCCGATTTGAAAATTGCGGTGTCCGTATCCGTAGCGTGCCCGGAAACGATTCCGAGCTCCGTGCCGTCCTGTATGCCATCGCTGTCCGTATCGGCTTTGAGGGGATCCGTTCCTTTCTCTTCGTCACCATACCCATCCAGGAGACCGTCATTATCCGTATCGGCGTCGTAGAGATCGGTTTTGGTACTCGTTGCGAGCCATCGCGCCAGTTCCCGCGGATCGCCTATGCCGTCCTGATCGGTATCGGGGCAGCCGGATTCCGGAATGGCTTCATCGGACATGAGATAGATCATTTTTCCGGCAAGAGAGCCCTGGAAGTTCCGGAGACTTGCGAGAGAGGGAGTCGCTTCGATTTGCTTCCGCGATACCCAGAAGTTGATCAATGGGAAGAGATCGGCGCCTGACTTTCCCTGCGCCTTCCGTGAGGCCTCTCCTCCATCGTAGACATATCCCCACGCGAGCTTCGTTTTGTCCGTGGTGATTCCGTAGAGTGATTGGAATGTTCCAATATTCTCCGTCGGGCACTTTGCGAGAATATGCTCATCTCCGGGGATGGTAAGTCCGTATGCCATCTCTCGTTCCTCAAATTTGTTGATCGGCGTCCCGTCCGCTGCTGTCCCAACGAGCCGCGCCGTGAGGTTTCCCTGCTTTTCTTCCGTGATCGCAATGGAGCTCCCATCGAGTGTCGGGATGAGCGTCTCCTTGGGCCAGATCGTCGCGTTCTCCCGCGTGAAGGTGAGGAGTGTTGCGAACGCTGCGACGAAGACACATGTGAGGACGGAGAGGAGAACGGTGCGATTTTTGAACAGTGCGGTCGTCATGGTCTATAGGGAGGAAGAAAGACGCTTCCGCAAGACGCAGAAAGAAGAACTCCCCATGAGCGCCATGAAGAGCGGAAGAACAGATCCTGTCTCGGGGAGGGGTGCGGCTGCATGCACAGGGGCCGCCGGTTGCGTGATGGGTGCAAGAGGCGCTCCCGGGATCGTACGGCGAATGCGCGGACGACGCAGGGGATCCCACACAGGCTTCATGCGAACGGGTTCTTCCTCTACCGGAAGGGGTGTGACGGGAAGCGGTACTGGCGCGGTCGCGGGGACGAGACGCCGTGCTTTGAGAGTGCGCTCTCCCGTGAGTCTCCTTCCGCCTCCGCCGCCTCCACCCCCTCCCCCGTTTCCTCCACCGGTGTTCCCCGTTCCTCCTGTCCCACCCGAGGGACACGGTTGCACCCGCACCTCCCCGCTTCCCAATGTGGGAATGAGAAAATCATCTTCGCACGGTTCATCTCCCCCGAGAAATGGATTGCCCGGAGGGGTGTACTGACTGAGCGCTGCGAATGGAAGGAGCAGCCCAGCAAGGACGCAGAGGATGGTGAAGTGTGTGCGGAACAATCCAAATATTATACCACAGTGGCTTCCTCTTGCCAAAATTTCGTAGCCGTGATTCCTGAATCGCGGCTACGGGAGGCCACTTCTGCTATGAAATTACATTCCAGGCAATTCCACCCCTCCCTCCTTTTCGATACTTGTTTCGTTATGGCTCTGCACGGATCCCTGCGAGATCGTGAGGAGAGAGTCGTCGATGCGCACGATGCGCTCGATGTCTTTGCCGTAGGCATACCACATGTCTCCGGATTTCATGCGGTCTTCCTCATCATAATGCGTAATGGTTCCGCGGAGATCGAATCCATCGTCGAGTGTGAGGTCGTAAACGTATGCTCCCTGGAAGGACTGTGTCCCATAGCTGTTCCACGGATCTCCTGACCTCTTCTGTTCCTCCGTCAGTTTGAAAACCGAGACGGGGAAAGTAAGCAAGTTCCTTTCTCGATCAAAGAGGAGAGCTTTGTGATTCGAGAGCAGGGGACTATCGGTCCCGCGATCGCCAATCACGACGCGATGCAATTCTTTCGGGTTCTCAACATCGCTGACATCGAAGAGCGCGATCTTCATGCCCTGCTGCCATGCAAACGTTCCATCCTTCGATTCCACAGCTTCCTTTCCGAAGCCGAGAATGTGATCGTCATCGTACGGGTGCAGGTAGTTGCTGAAGCCGGGGATTTTGAGCTTGCCGAGAATTTTCGGATTCCGCGGGTCCGACGTATCAATGACGAAGAGGGGATCAATGGTGCGGAAGGTCACCATGTAGGTGCGATCGCCGAGGAAACGAACCGAGTAGATCTGTTCTCCGGGCGCGATCTCCTCGATTTTTCCGACCACTTCCATATCGCGATTGAGAACATAGAGATTGTTATCCATCGCTTCCGACCTCTGCTCTCCCTGCGCGTTCCAGTTGTTCCGCGTCGTTGCGATGCGGAAAGTGGTGAGCCCCGCCGAACCATCAAATTCATCCATCGAGAACTGATTGAGGATATGGCCCGGAACAGAGCCCTTTGCGGCAAAGGAAACACCGTTGTCCGTAAACGCAAAGCGGTACACGTTCGTGCGCTCAGAATCTTCTCCGGGAGCAAAAGGTCCCCACTCGTAACGCCACTCCGTCGTTGCAACGTACAGATTCTCGAGGGATGCATAGATATTCTGCGCGCTGCCGAGCACGACCTCTCTCTTCACTTCCGTGTTTGCGTTCGAGAGAGGAATGACGGCGACGGTGAGATACTCGGGGCTTGGGATATGCGGGAGGATCACCACTTTGTCACAGGGAGCGACTGCCTCCTCTCCTTTCGCTGAATCCTCAATGCGTGGAAGAAGTTCTTCCTCGGTCGCTCGCAGGGGAATGGGGCCTCCCCAGTAGATGGATTGGTTCGCAACGAGATAGAGACGATCCTCAATTCTGCGAGAGGAGACGATGTTTCCTTCGAGAGCCACCGTGCGCTCAAGCGATGGATATGCTTTATCCGTCACATTGTAGATACGCACCTCCACGCGCGGCGGGCGGTAGGGGAAGGGACCGGGCCAGATGTCCGTGCCGGGCGCAATCATGCGCTTTTCCACCTGTGGTGAGCCTGTCGAATCCATGATGACGGGGCCGCTCTCCCAGCGACTACCAATGACAATGAGTCTGTTTCCATGAAGATACAAATCCTGCGGGGAGAAATTCCCGTCAATGAAATCGATTGTTGCAACAATGGAGAGATCCGATGCGGGATTCGCTTTGATGATCCGCACCTTCTGCATGCCGAGGTGATAGAGATACGTACCATCGGTCTTCACGATGTCTCCTTCATCCACACCTGCGACCTGGACGTTCGTTTCGGAGTAACTTCTGCTGCTTGTATCCATGCTCTTTGCAGCGCCTTCTGCTGCAGGGGCTGTCAAAAAGACCGCTTGCCCTCCACTGCGCGCCGCTTCCTCCCGGAATGCCTGCAAGTCTGCGCAGGATGCCGCTCGCTGCGGAGTGTCGCTTGCGAGATTCACCGAGATTTCCGGATACTTCACATTGAGATAGGCCTTGCTGGGCTCATTGGTGACATTCTCCGTGAGGCGCCAGAGCATCTCCGCCATCTCGCCGCGCGTCACTTTGGCATCCAGCTTTTCAATCGAAGGGGGGATCGCTTTTGATCCCTCGAGTGCACGGACGTAGGGCTCGTACCAATCGGGAGACGCCATCTGCATCTCCTGCTTGAATGCGAGGGAGAGGATTTTGCTTGCCTCTGCAAAATTGATAAATTTCCCGGCCTCGAACCGACCGGTATCGGGATAGCCGCTCACAATGCCTTCCGCCTTTGCGGTGCAGACATATTTTGCGAACCACTCGTCATTCACATCCGGGAAGCAATCACTTCCCGAAAACTCCATGTCATCGCGCGATTCCAGAACAATCTTCAGGAATTCCCCACGATTAATGTCGTTTCCGCCTTTGAACGTTCCATCGGCATATCCTTCGACGACCCCTCGCTCCTGCAAACTTTCGATTGCTTCCGCATTCGGGGATCCGCTCCGAACATCGGTGAAACTGAGGGCGGTGGGTATTGCTTCTGTGAGAAGCAGGAGAGTGATGCTCGTGATACTGAGAAGGGACAGGTATTTCTTACCAAGGCTAGAGAAGTGGTGCATATACGGAGAGAATAGTACGAAGAGCGAATAAAAACGATGGCGGGTATCCAGAGAGGAGACGGATGAGGAGCAGCTCTCTTACGGATCACTGTGGGAGCCACAGAATATGCCTGCAGGCTATTTTTCGTGTCACTCGAATGGAATCAATTCCAGGCCGTCGACTGTTGCCTTCTGGCCTTTTGCTCTCTCGTCTTTGCTTGGAAGGTTGATGATATTCGTTTCGTCATTTTGTTCCAATGGTTTGGAGTGCGGGAGTTTTCCTTGGAATTGAAACGACCAACTTCTCGACATGTGTACCTGGTCTGCTTCCATTTGTTCCATGGCTCCGGGCCTTCCAAAAAATGCAACGTAAGGATCTCCTTTGTCGCCGCTCGTGATAAGAAGGATTTCGTCTTCTCTCCCCGTCATTCCGCCGAAGTAGAAAGCACGATTCTGCGGCTGAACAGCCTCTTGTGTTGCTTTCACAATCCTTGCGATATGACGGCGTTTGATTGGTGCTTTTCCCAGAGCTATTTTTCCGGACCGCTCAAGAGAGATCGGTATGGTTCCTTTCTCCGGTCCGAGAAGTGCAGCGAGTTGAAGCGTTCCGGCAGTGTATGCGGAACCATTTGCATCCAAGCGAAATCGCAGGTCCGTTTCAGGAGGTACATGAAGTATTTCTTTTAACGCGCTTTTCAGGGCATCGGATTTTTCTTGAGAGACTATGAATTGTCCTTGGTCATTTTTCTTTCCCATGGAAATAAATGCAGATTCGTCGGCTTTGAGGAGTGCCTGTACTTTTGCAGCTATTTCCTCGCGCTCCATTTTTTCTTCCTCCGTTTCAGGTTTACTCACAACCTTTCTTTCTTCTCTCCATGAGGAGTCTTTTTCACCCATTTTGAGAATCCATGTCTTTTGTACAGAATCCACCACCTTGTCTTCTATGTGCATCTCAACGCTCTTGCCGAAACTTTTCTTCACATGAATTCGTTCTGTGTTTTCATCAAATGATTCCACCGCCTTTCCGCTCCTGAGAATGAAATTCTTCTGAAAGATGAGTTTCAATTTCCATGATCGTGGCTCCGGGAAGGGAACAAAAAGGGTTGACGGGGGAGGGA
>CAYIRQ010000029.1:0-12993 GCA_964365905.1 uncultured Candidatus Peribacteria bacterium | reverse complement strand
CGTGGAACCCTTGATGGAGATCTTCTGCTCTTTGCCGGTCCCTTTGTCTTTTGCGGAGACACTGAGGATTCCGTTCGCATCAATGTCGAACGTCACCTCGATCTGGGGAATGCCACGTGGAGCTGGAGGAATGCCGTCGAGGATGAAGCGGCCGAGCGATTTATTGTCCTTCGCAAGTTCCCGTTCTCCCTGCACGACATGGACTTCGACGGAGGGCTGGCTGTCCGCTGCAGTCGAAAAGACCTGGCTCTTCGTCGTCGGAATCTTGCTGTTTCTTTCAATCAGTTTCGTTGCAACACCTCCAAGCGTTTCGATGCCAAGAGAAAGTGGCGTCACGTCTACAAGCACGAGGTCTTTCTGCACGTCCCCCGTGAGCACACCGGCCTGAATCGCAGCACCGACCGCGACCACTTCATCCGGATTGACCCCGCGATGCGGATCTTTCCCGAAGAGCTGCTTCACCTTTTCAATAACCGCAGGCATGCGCGTCATACCGCCGACGAGAACCACCTCATCGATATCGCTCTTGCTGAGGCCTGCATCTTTGAGCGCTCTCTCACAAGGACCGACAGTACGATCAACGAGTGGGGCAACCAGCTGCTCGAGTTTGGGCCGGGATAGCTTGATATTGAGATGCTTCGGACCGGAGGCATCCGCTGTGATAAAGGGGAGATTGATCTCCGTCTCCGCCGCGGAGCTGAGTTCGATCTTCGCCTTTTCCGCGGATTCCTTCAGCCGCTGCATGGCAACCGTGTCTTTGCTCAAATCAATACCCTGATCCTTCTTAAATTCGGCGAGGAGCCAGTCAATGATGACGTTATCGAAGTCATCGCCACCGAGATGCGTATCCCCGTTCGTCGCTTTCACCTCAAAGACGCCGTCACCGATTTCGAGGATGGAAACGTCGAACGTCCCTCCTCCGAGATCGTACACGACGATGGTTTCATCTTTCTTCTTATCAAGTCCGTATGCGAGAGCCGCAGCGGTTGGCTCGTTAATAATGCGGAGGACTTTCAGTCCCGCGATCTCCCCTGCTTCCTTCGTTGCATGACGCTGGCTGTCATTGAAGTACGCAGGCACGGTAATGACCGCTTCTTTTACTTCTTCACCGATGTAGGCTTCCGCATCGGCCTTGAGCTTCCCGAGCACCATCGCGGAGATCGCCTGCGGGAGATGTTCTGCTTTCGCAAGGACGATCGTTGCACGTCCTTCTTTCCCCTCCCGCACTTCAAACGGCATGCGCTTTGCTTCCTCCGCAACTTCGACGTACGTGTGTCCGATGAAGCGCTTTGCGGAGAAAATCGTATTTTTTGCGTTCGTCACCGCTTGCCGCTTTGCCGCAACCCCGACGAGTCGCTCCCCGTTATTGATCGCTACAACCGATGGGGTCGTGCGATTCCCTTCCGCATTGGGTATGACCGTTGGCTGTCCCCCTTCGATGAAGGCGACGCAGGAATTAGTCGTTCCGAGGTCAATACCGATAGCTTTTGCCATATGCCATGAGAAGAAAACAGTATTAGCTTGCCGGCCGACTTGTCCACCGTAGCTCGAGGAGCGAAGGTGGAAGCCCCCGCGCAAGCGGGGCGAAGGCTGGCACTCGATAGTCTAGAGTGCTAAACGGACGTTGTCAAAGCTTTTTAGACCGGGATGCTATGATTTCCCGGTGTACGCAACCGTCATCGTCGCAAGCAAACAGGCAGGAATTGGGAATGGGCTTACGTATTCTGCTCCGCAAGCTTCGCAGAACCTGCTGGGGTACCTTGTGAGGGTGCCTTTGCGGAAGAAGCTTGTGGAAGGCATCGTCGTGGATCTTTCTGAAAAGAAACCCGAGGGGGATTTTGATGTGAAGGAGATTGCGGGAGTGATCGGCACTGCTCCTTTGCTCTTCGAATCACAGATTGCTCTCGCGAAATGGATCGCGGAGTATTACTGCTGCAGCTTGAGACAAGCAATTGGGCTTTTTTTGCCAGGTAAGCCATGGTCAAAACTCCTTGAAAACAGAAAGGATGAAATAGATGAAGCGGAAAGAGACAAAAAAAAACTGTCCATTGTCCATTGTCAACTGTCAACTGTCAGTCTCACTCCCCGCCAAACCGCAGCTTATAAAGCGATCAAAGGAGAGAAGCGCCCGATGCTTCTCTTCGGCGTCACAGGATCGGGGAAGACGGAGATCTATGCCGCACTCATTGCTGATGCAATCCGTGAGGGAAGATCGGCAATCCTGCTTCTTCCTGAGATTCTGCTTACGGAAAATTTCATCGGAAGATTTGAGCAACTGATTCACCGGCAAGCGATTGCTCTCATTCACAGTCGCCTGACTCTTGCGAAACGCAGAAATGAGTGGAAGAAGTGTGCCGCAGGTGAAATTCGTCTCGTCATTGGTTCCCGTTCGGCGCTCTTCTCCCCTCTCCCGAACCTCGGTCTCATTATCATCGATGAGGAACACGAGTGGACGTACAAAAATGAGCAGGCTCCGAGATACCATGCGGGGAAGGTGGCGGAACAATTGAGGTTCGGGTTGGGGTTCGGAAAGCAGGTCAAGATCGTCCTTGGAAGCGCCACTCCCTCCCTCGAGTCCTGGCATAAGGCAAAGGAAGGCATGTATCAGCTTGTGGAGCTTCCCGAGCGCTATGGCAATGCGAAGCTGCCTACCGTAAGAGTGATTGATCTTGGAGAAGTGAAATTTGGGAAGCACTATCCCCTCTCTCCTGCTCTTCTCGAGGCCATCCGTCTCCGTCTCGAACATCATGAACAATGCATTCTGTTCCTCAATCGCCGGGGCTTTGCGACGAATCTTCTCTGTCGGGAATGTCGGTATCGCTTTGAGGATCCGGAAACGAAGCTCCCCTATACTGTTCATCGTAGGGGTGTAGGGGTGCCCCATGTCATGGTGAGCGGAGTCGAACCATGGGGCACCCAGGGCGCGCCAGAGGCACGCCCCTACAAACAATCCTATCTCCTCTCACACCATACCGGTGAAACTCTCCCCATTCCAGAAACGTGTCCCAAGTGCAGCTCCACAAATCTCTTCGAGCTCGGAGCAGGAACACAGCGACTGGAATCTCTTCTCTCTGAACTCTTCCCGGAGGCTCGCATTTTGCGAGCCGACGCTGATACTCTGAAAAATCCGGAAAGCATGCGGCTTCTCCTCAGAAGCATGCACGAGCGGAATGCCGATATTCTCCTCGGAACGCAATCCGTCGTGAAAGGCCTCGATCTTCCGGGCGTCACGCTCGCCGCCGTGCTCCTTGCCGATATCGGCCTCAGTCTCCCCCACTTCCGCGCCGGCGAGCGCATTTTCCAGCTCCTCACGCAGCTCACAGGGAGAGCGGGGCGCAAAGAACCGGGGGAAGTCATCATTCAAACCTTCCGGCCGAAGGCCATGGAAATCGCGCTCGCCGCGAACCACGATGTGCGTGGCTACCTCGAGCGGGAGCTCGCAGCACGGAAGGTTGCCCATTATCCTCCCGATACCAACCTCGTCCGCATTCTTTTCTCCGGCCCCACTGCCAAAGAGCAAAGCCTTCAATATGTTAATATATTGAAAGTACGCAGCGAAATTCAGATATCACGCTCCCCCACGCTCTTCTCGGGAGGGAGAGACTGGCAAGTTTTAGTCCGGGGAAAGAATGTGAGGGAGCTTCTCAAAGCCAAAAAAATGCCGGAATTTCATGGAACGATCGATGTGGATCCGGTAGAGTGCCTGTGATGGAACGATCACGTTCATGGGTCGCGCGTACGGGGATTCCTGCCGCTTTGGCAGCAGCTCTTGCTGGATGCAGCACGGATCATCCCAAAGGACCTGAGACAGTTGGTTCAGTATCTGCGGCTAGCGAAGAAGCAACTAGTAAAAAATTGGAAGCAATGGCAGGCAAAGTTAGACAAGTAACTATAGGATTGTTAGACCAGCAAACGGCGGCACTGGATGCTATTGTGGCAGAGCATGATGAATTAATGAGTCGTTCAGCAGTAGGGGGGCGTTTGGTAAATGATCAAGGTGACTATGTCACACTCGAAAGCTCAAAAGGGGCACTCTTTCGTATGGGAAAGGGAGAATACGAAAGTAGAAGAAAAATGGACGAGGAAAGTGGCGTGAACGACAAAACAAGACAATTGGCAAAGGCAATGGTCGAACAAGTAGAAGTTGTAAGAGGAATTGTAGATATGCTTAGGAACGAACCTGGAGACAACCCAGAGAGCGCAAAGAGCACAAAATAAAGAGATATTCTGCTGATTTTTGAAGTATTTTTTGCAATTTGATATTTGAAATTTGGAATTTCCGGCTAAAATGCGCTTGAACTTCACTTTTCCCAGCCCCAGCCCCCAAAGGGGGCCCCTTCGGGGCCCTAACCCCAGCCCCGCCAATGCCCCTCATCAAATCCGCCATCAAACGCATGCGTCAGAGCCGAAAGCGCCATGAGCGCCTATTGCCCGTCAAATCCCACATGAAGACTATGGTGAAGAATGTGCTCCAGTTTGCGAAGCAGGGAAAGAAAGAGGAAGCGGCGAAGCTGCTCCCGCAGGCATTCAAAGCCGTCGACATGGCAGCGAAGAAGTACATCATTCACTGGAAGAATGGGGCAAGGAAGAAGTCGCTCATGAGTCGCGCAGTGGCGGGAATTAAGAAGTAAGAATTAAGAATTAGGAATGGCAGGTCAGGAACAGTGTTCTTAATTCATAATTCCTAATTCATAATTCTATTCATGCGTTTCCTCACTCTCGATATCGGCGATCGCCACACGGGTGTTGCATTTGCAGATGCGCTCGGAGTGCCGATGCCTCTCGAGACGATCCATCATTCCTCAGAAGAGGAGCTCGTGAACGAAGCTGCGATCATTGCGTCCGAACGAACCGTGGACGGCTTCGTCATCGGACTCCCCTACCGCTCCGATGGCTCCGAGGGAGGCCAGGCAAAGAAGATACGTGACATCGCACGCAAACTCTGCGAACACTGCCCGTGGTGCGAGCTCCACTTCGTCGATGAGCGGTGGACGACGAAGGAAGCGAACAAGGTTGCGGGCGGTGATTCCCACGCGCAAGCGGCGGTGACTTTGTTACAGGTATTCTTGGAGAGACAGCGATTGTCCAGCGCGCCCACGGAGGAGCACGCTGATTAAACGAACGTACTTTATGCGGCAAGCGCTCCCTCCTTCTCCTGCGCCTTTTCCGTTCCTTTCTTCACTTTTGTGAGAGGCAGGAATTCGAACTTGCCCTCGGCACGCAGAATTGTCGCGATCGCATCGCCCTTAGCGAAGACTCCCTGCAGGATGGCCTCGGCAATACCATCCTCGATCTTCTCCTGCACAACGCGACGGACGGGGCGCGCGCCGTACTCCGGATCGAATCCCAGTCGCGCGAGCTCATTCGTCACTTTGCTCCCCACCTCGAGGCGGTACCCCTGCTCCTTGAGACGCGCAGCGAGCTTTTCGAGGTGTAATTCCACGATCTTGCAAATGTGCTTCTGATTGAGAGCATTGAACACCATGATGTGGTCGAGGCGGTTCAGGAATTCCGGTCGGAAGTGCTCCTTGAGTTCTTTGAGAACTTCCTTGCGTTTCTCCTCGTATTCGCTTTCCTCACGTTTCGACTCGTCTTCGAGCTTGAAGCCGATCTTCGCCGCTTGCTTCGTGAGCTTCTCCGCGCCGATATTGCTCGTCATCACGATGATCGTGTTCGTAAAGTCGACCCGCTTTCCTTTGCCGTCCGTGAGGACGCCGTCCTCCATCACCTGCAGGAGAATATTGAAGAACTCCGGGTGCGCCTTCTCGATTTCATCGAAGAGAACAACGGAATACGGCTTTCTGCGAACGGCCTCCGTGAGCTGTCCCCCCTCTTCGTATCCGACATAACCCGCCGTCGTTCCCGTGAGACGGGAAACGTTGTGCCGCTCCATGAACTCCGACATATCGATCTTGATCAAGGCATCCTCGCGGTTGAAGACTTCGAGCGCAATCTGCTTCACGAGCTCGGTCTTTCCCACTCCCGTCGGCCCAAGGAAGAGGAACGTACCGATCGGACGCTTTGCGTCGCTAATGCCAACGCGGCTTCGACGAATCGCGCGAGCAACCTGCGCGATCGCTTCATCCTGACCGACCACTTTGCGACGCAGAACCGATTCGAGAGACTGCAGGCGCTTCGTCTCGGATTTCATGAGCTTGGTCACCGGAATCCCTGTCATCTTGCCGATGACCTGCATGATGTCATCCTCCGTGATCACAATCGGTGAACGGTTATCACCGTCGCCACTATTACGCATACTCTGCATGGCGCGCTGCGCCTCCTCCTCCTGCTGCCGGAGTTCCAGAGCCTTGTGGTACTTCTGGTCCTTCACGGCCGCTATCTTTGCCTGCTCGATTTTCTCAAGCTCGGCCTTGAGCTGATTCAGCTTCTCCGGATGCGCGCTCGAGGAGAGCCCTCTCCACGCAGCCGCTTCATCAATGAGGTCAATCGCTTTATCGGGAAGGTAACGCTCCGTGAGGTATCGCTTGCTCAGCATCACCGCAGACGTGATTGCGTCATCCGCAATCGTGAGGTGGTGGAACTCTTCGTACGACTTCTTGAGTCCCTGGAGGATCGCGATGCTGTCCTCCATACTCGGCTCATCCACAAGAATCGACTGGAATCTCCGCTCGAGTGCACGGTCTTTCTCGACGGACTTTCGGTATTCATCGGTCGTCGCCGCACCAATAACTTGCAATGAGCCGCGACTGAGCGCAGGCTTCAGGATATTTGCGGCATCGAGGGAGCCCTCCGCAGAACCTGCTCCCACGATTGTGTGCAGTTCATCGATGAAGAGAATGATGTCATTCTCGGATTCGCTCGCTTCCTTGATGATATCGTCGAAACGCTGCTCGAATTCTCCACGGTATTTCGTCCCTGCGATGATCGAGCCGAGATTGAGCACGAGCACGCGCTTCGTGAGGAGTGCGGCGGGCACGCGCTCCTGCACAATGCGCTGCGCGAGGCCTTCGACAATCGCCGTCTTCCCGACGCCGGGCTCTCCGATGAGCACAGGATTGTTCTTCGTTTTCCGATTCAGAATGTGAATGACGCGCTCGATTTCCGTGTCGCGTCCGATGATCGGATCCATCTCCCCCTTCTTCGCCTTCGTGATGAGATCGGTCGTGAAGTAATCGAGCACGGGGGTCTTGCTCTTCCCCTGCGCGCGCTTCTGCCGCAGCCCTTCCGGCTCCACGTTCATCCCTCCCTGCATGCCTGCAAGTGCTCCCTGCAGACCCTGGAAAAAGTTTTCGAGGGAGTATTCGAGGTTTCTGTTCTGAGCCTTAAACTGATTGATTTGCCCAAACATCTCTTCGATATGCATCTTGAGATCCGAGGGCTCCACCTGCATGCTTTCGAGGAGCAGCATCGCCGCGTTCTTCTCTCCGGAAACGAGGGCATAGAGGAGGTGCTCCGTTCCCACGTTTGCATGACGGAACTTATGGGCCGTGATCACGCTCTGCTCAATGACGTTGTGGAGATAGAGCGAGAGCCCATGTTTCTTCTGTTTGCCTTCAATTTCCGTGTTCTTACTCGCCCGGAGGAGAATCCGGATGTTTTCCTGCGTCACACCCGCTCCTGTGAGAATGGAGAAGCCGAGTGACTTCGGAATACTGAGAACTCCAAGGAGCAAATGCTCCGTTCCGATGTAACTTGATTTCATATTCTTCGCCTCCTGCTCCGCAATCTGAAGCGCAAGCTTGGCGTTTGGGGTGAATCGGTCGAATGGATGCATGATTACAAGTGGTGAGAAGAAATTGTCATGCTGAGCGATGTCATGGTGAGCCTGACGAACCACGAAGCATCTCCTAAAACGAATGACGAGCCATCCTGTTTCTTCTGTCAGTTTAGCACTCTTTCATCTCGAGTGCTAATGAATAGTCGTCATCGTGACACTGTAGCACTTTTTCGTTCCAGACGCCGCTAATCTCCATTGCATTTCAAAACCCTTGTTGTATGGGAAATGTCATGTTTCTTTCACGCAATAAATTGTCAGAGAACAGCAAAGGTACTATAATTTCACTATGGTCGAAGCGCGCAAAGGGGGACTCGAGTGTCCCAATGGCTATATTGGAACGAAGATTCTTGAAGCGAGATGGAGCGATGATTGCGGAAAGAGAATACGTCATTGATGGCGAGCTCGCAGAGCGCTGGCAACTTGGTTGCAGGGGAAAGCCGGGAGAAAGGAGCGCAGTTGGTCCACATGATGTGATGTTTGTAAAGTTTATGGCCAGTGGAGATATCGAACACGTTATTGCACCCCACGGAGTATCGAAGCGTTTTTTTGAGCTGACAAAAACTCCTGAGCGATTGCCAAAATCAATGGAGGACCTTGTGAGGAAGGCTCTTGGTGATGTAGTGGAATAGGTTCATTCCTTGATATCGGTGCTCCATGTGTTCTATCATCCGAAGGCGGCGAAGAGCTCCAGCGGTGCATTCATTACGAAGATTCGACATCGGCAGAGTGCCTATAAGTAACCTCTTCCCCACTCCGCTCCCGTCATCACGCGCTTCGTCGGGGGCTGGAGCCTGAGAACATAGAGCACCGTGTTTTTCGCGCAGGGAATGGCAAGCGCATCCTGATGAGGTACAAGGGAGGTTTCAATGAGCTTCATCTCCTCCTCTCTTCCTCTTCTTCCTCTCATCCTCATTCGTACTCCCGGCCACGGCACAAGTGCTCGCACCCTACGATCAATTTCCTCCGCAGTCATGCTCTCTGGATCCACTTCCCCCATGCTCCTCGTGAGCTTTTTGCAATACGTCGCTTGAGCTTCATCTTGCTCAGTCTCGAGGTGTGACGTGCTTCGTCCCTCGATACTGCCTGTCCCGAGCCTGCCGAGGGACACTTCGCCCTTCGGGGCTCGTGCTACTCGGGATGACACCCCAAGATATCTGCTCAGCATGACGTGTAGGGTACTCACAAGCAGTTTTGATCCTATGGTTGCAAGTTTCCCCTCAAGCGAAACCGCCGTTTCACGGTCTGCAACCGCAACCTTTTCCTGCGCAAGAATGGGTCCCGCATCGAGCTTCTTCACCATTCTCTGTATGGTAACACCCGTTTCTGTATCTCCCGCAAGAATTGCCTGCTGGATGGGAGATGCCCCGCGCCATTGCGGCAATAAGGATGCATGGATGTTGATCGGTGCTATTTTGGGCCATGCAAGCATTCTCTCTGAGAGAATCTGTCCATACGCAACAACCACTAGGAAATCAGGTATTAGGTTATAGGTTTTAGGTTTTAGATCAGTATTAATGTTCTCTGGTTGTAAAACAGGGATCTTCAGTTTTTCTGCAAGATATTTCACGGGTGGTGCTGTAAGCTTTTTCCCCCTACCTGCAAGTCGATCTGGCTGTGTAATGACCTGAAGCACTTCGAACGCAGAATCTTCATGCAATGCTTTGAGAGAAGGGCAAGCGAAGTCCGGAGTTCCACAGAAAACGATGCGCAAAGGGGACATTAAAGATGAGTGTAGCAAAACCTAACACCTAACACCTGCCCGCAACCCCACTTCATTGAGGGAACTCTTCGAAATGCTTAAGATTAGACCCTTTACTTCGTCATGAGCAACCCTCACGTATGCTCAATGTCAATGAGACTTCACAGGTGTTTTCTTCTTTTGAGGGAGCAACGAGGATCATTTGTCTCACGCATGCAAATCCTGATGGAGATGCTCTGGGATCGATGCTCGGAATCGCAGCACTTCTTCGCACGCAGTATCCCCGAAAGGAAATCCTCACGCTCTGCCGTGATCCCGCTCCAAACAGCTTTCACTTTCTTCCGGGGAGCAACGCCATCAGTCACACGGTGGAATTTGAGCAAGGCGATCTCATCATCATCCTCGATACCGCGGAACCCAAGCTCACGGAACTTCATGAAGTCTATCCCCTGCTCTTCTCCCCCGAAAAAGCGGAGGCAGAGGGCTGGAGGACGCTCAAGGTGGATCATCATCCCGATGGCTCTCCCTTTGCGCAGATCAATATCATCGATGGTACTGCAGCATCGACTGCGGAAATTGTTGTGGACATTGCTGATAGTCTGAATTTTTCCATGAATCCCGACGTTGCAACATGCCTTCTCACAGGGATCTATACGGATACAGGCAGTCTCATGCACAGTAATACCTCGCAGCGCGTGTATCGTACTGCGGCGCGCCTTCTTCGGGCCGGCGCAAATCAAAAAGCACTCATTGAGAATATTTTCCGTTCGAGCAAAATCTCCACGCTCCGCCTCTGGGGCCGCGTGCTTGAGAAAATATCCATCACGGAAGAAGGTGCCGCTGTCTCCGCCGTCACCGCCGGCGATTTCCGCGCGACGGGAGCGAATTTCTCCGAACTCACGGGCGCAATCGACTACGTGAACTCCATCCCGGGCATGAAGTTCTCTCTCATCCTTTCGGAACGCGGAGGCAAAGTGAAAGGTTCCCTTCGAACGCTGCGGGATGACATCGACGTTTCCTCCCTTGCGCAAAAATTCTCCGGCGGCGGTCATAAGAAAGCTGCGGGCTTTTCGATCAATGGGAAACTGGCAGAGGAAACGCGGTGGAAGGTGATACCGCCGAAAACGGACAATTGACAATGGACAATGGACAATTGACGATGAGAGCAGCCCTCCGTGGCTGCGATGGGAAGCATTCGCTCTCGTAGGTCAACGGATAGACCGCAAGCCTCCGAAGCTTGAGATACAGGTTCGATTCCTGTCGAGAGCACCACCTTGCTTCACCCGGAATACACAATAAATACGACGGTCCTCCAGATCGCATACGCACCGACGATGATCGCAAGCGCGATGAGCGATCCCGTCATCATCCCCTTTCCCTTCTGCAGCAACGTATCATTCCCCGCGGAAAAGACCATGAAGGCGGTGCCGATGAGAAAAATGGCGGTGCAGACGAGAGCAGCAGAGCCAAAGAGTATATTTGTAAGATTCAGTCCAAACGCGTTGAAATCCATGCAGGCAAATCCTGCCCAGCAGACATCCATGAAGAACACGGGCTGGGCGTTTGCAGGAATGGGAAGAAGGAAAGCTAGAAGGATCCCGAGGGTGAGGAAAGTGTCACACTGAGCGCGCCGAAGTGTGACAGGCCGATGTGTGTCATGGTTCGACGAGCTCACCATGACACATTGATGCTTATTGTGCTTTTTAAGCATAGGAATGTTTCCTATCAGTATACCTCATTCTTGACCTTTTTTGCGAGAGAGAAGAGAATGAGACCTTTCTCCTGCATACTTGCGTAAAACTTAAATATGTTCTATAATATATTAATACGGGAAAAGCCCCATGCTTGACCAAAAATCGCTCTCAGAGGCCAAAAAACTCATCGAGGAAGCGCATCGCATCCTCATCGTCCCCCATGCGAACGTTGATCCTGATGGACTCAGTTCCGCTCTCGCGACCTACCTCGTCCTTACCGCTGCCGGCAAAGAATGCACGGTTCTTTGCCCGGACACGCTTCCTGAGTCACTCGAATTTCTGCCGGGATATGAAAAATTGGAGAATGAGCTCTCGGCTCCGCAGAGCTTCGTGATCACTCTCGATTGCAGCCGCGGCGTCGAGCTCGACAAGCTTCGCTATTCGGTGGAGGAAAAGAAAGTGAATATCATCGTGACTCCGAAGAAGGGCACATTTCAAAAAAGCGACGTCACACTTCAGGAAGGGGCATTTCCGTACGATCTCACGATCATCGTGGACACCGCAGAGCTCAAGCTCCTCGGCTCTCTCTTCGAAGGTCATCCGGAATTTTTCAGGAACGTTCCTATTCTCAATATCGATCATCACATCAGTAATACTCGCTTCGGAAAGGTACAGGTCATTGACCCTGCGTCTGCGAGTGCGACGGAAGTCCTCTATCGCCTTTTCATCAGTGATCCTGAGTGGAAGAAGGCGATCACGCCGGACATAGCGACACTCCTCCTCACGGGACTCATCACGGACACTCGGAGTTTCCAGAACCCGAATACGACGCCGGAATCCCTTGAAGTCGCGGCAGCGCTCCTCGATCATGGAGCCAGACAACAGGAGATCATTCGCTACATCTATAAGACGAAGCCTCTCTCGACACTCAAAATCTGGGGTCGGGCGCTCCACAATATCCAGGTGAATGCGAAGGAACGCATCGTGTGGTCAGCGATTGGTAAGGAGGATCTCGCAGAAATGCACGCGGAAAGCAAGGAGACGCACGGTATCATCGATGAGCTCCTCACGACCATCCCGGAAGCGGAGGTCTATATCCTCTTCACGGAAGTGGAGGAGGGAGGATTCAAGGCTAGCCTGCGCTCTACTGCTTCGACAGACTCAGCACAGGCTACAGCGATCGATGTGAGCGCGCTCTCCGGGAAGCTCTTTGGAGGTGGCGGGCATGCTCGGGCCGCGGGATTCCGGGTCAAAGATTACGATAACTTCCAGCTGCAGATTCTCGAATGCATTCAGAAAATCATTGGAGAGATGCAGAAGCAGCGAGCACAAAAAACCGGAACAGACGTTGTCAAAGAACTTGGGAAGAATGGGAAGAAAGATGAGACGGGGGGCGTGGATGTTCTGAGGGAGATCACGAAAAGGAAGCAGTAGAACGATTGATACGTCATGCTGAGTTGCCCCGCACTTGCGGGGCGTATCGAAGCACATCCTCGCGGGGATGGTATACTTTTCGCATGACCGACCCCAAGCAGCCGGCTCCGAAGCAACCACCTGCGCACGCAAAACCTGCAGCTCAGCAATCTCAAGGAAAGCCGGAACCAAACGTGCAGGATCTTCAGAAACAAGTCGCCCGTCTCATCGACATAGCAGCACGCGCACAAGCAGATCTCCAGAACTTCAAAATGCGCATGGAGCGGGATGCGGCGGAACTTCGTTTCTTCATTCAGAGCGATCTCCTCCTCAAAATACTTCCTGTGCTCGATGATTTATATCGTGCGATGAGCCACGCGTCTTCCCAGGATGGTCTCGAGCAGATCGCAAAGAAATTGGAGAAAATCCTCTGGGATGCGGGAGTAAAG
>CAYIRQ010000028.1:0-13075 GCA_964365905.1 uncultured Candidatus Peribacteria bacterium | reverse complement strand
CGTACTACCGCTACGTCGCGCACTCGCACTATGCCTATATCCCCCGCTACACCGAACTCACCCCCGAGCAGGAGGCCGAACTCCGCGACGCAGGACTCCGTCGCATCACTGATACATTCCTTCCCGAAGACGAGAGCGTTCGCATCATGGAGCCGCACCTGCTTGCAATGTGGGAAGCCGCACAGAAGAAGGGAGAGAGATATTTCCCCCACGAATACTTCCGCCGCCTTTTCTCGGAAAATCTCATTCAGGCTGACCCTGTGGCAAACCCCGATGACTGCTGGGCCTACGCCGCGTACAAGAAAAATATCCCCATTGTCATTCCGGGTTTCGAGGACTCGACCATGGGCAACATCTTCGCGAGCTACACGTACGGAGGAAAATACCGGGAAGAGAAGGAGCCACTGCTTCACCCCAATATCATGAAGAGCGGCCTCGAATACTTCACATGGATGTACGACTGGTATATGGAAACGGCGAAGGATGCGCCAATTGCATTCCTGCAACTTGGAGGCGGTATTGCCGCGGACTTCCCCATTTGCGTGGTTCCCTCACTCAAGCACGACCTCAGGCTCCATGAGAAAGTTCGCGACTGGGCGGGGTTCGTCGAGATCGGATCCTCCCCGATGTCCTATGGTTCCTATTCGGGAGCGGGAGGCAAGGAGAAGATCACGTGGGACAAGTTATCAACGAAGAGTTACTACGCGATCATCCAGAGTGATGTGACGGTGGCATTTCCGTGGATTGCTGCAGTGCTTCTGGATCTCTAAAGTGTCGTCGTCCTCACGTGTATGAAAGACCGAATGGTCACCCTTGGCCTTGTTCAGATGTCCATGTCGGCTGATCCAGCTGCAAATCTGAAAAAGGCTGCGGAGAAGATCGCTGAGGCCGCAGGGAAAGGAGCGAACATCGTCGTGCTCCCGGAGCTTTTTCTCCTGCCCTATTTTTGCCAGTACAAGGGCGATACGAGCGCCTTCACTCGTGCGGAGCCCATTCCAGGCCCGACGACTGCTACTCTCGCTGAAATCGCTCAGAAACAGAGGATCGTCCTCATCGGTGGTTCGATCTTCGAAAAAGCAGATGGTCGCTATTTCAACACATCACCTCTCTTTGGCCCGGATGGAAAACTCCTCGGAACCTACCGCAAGACCCACATTCCCCATGATCCGGATTTCTACGAGCAGGAGTACTTCGCGCCGGGTGACACGGGGGTTCGTGTCTTTGCGACTCCCTTCGGCAACGTAGCTCCCCTCATCTGCTATGACCAGTGGTTCCCCGAAGCGGCGCGTCTCGCGACCCTCAAAGGCGCAGAGCTCATCGTGTATCCGACTGCGATTGCAGAAGCTGAGAATGTTCCCCCCGTCGACCCTGCGATCCCTGAGGACTGGTCAGCGATGTGGCGGGCGGCACAGGTGGGGCATGCTGCTGCGAATAACGTCTACGTCGCTGCCGTGAACCGCGTTGGAACTGAAGGGAAGATGCATTTCTGGGGAGGCTCCTTCGTTGCGAACCCCGGCGGTCTCGTCATCGCGGAGGCAGGCGATCAGGAACGCACCCTCCTCGTCACCCTCGACCTCGGCTACGTTGCAAAGATGCAGAAATCCTGGAGATTCCTCGACGAGCGCAAACCATCCCTCTATGGCGATCTCTCCTCCTAGCACGCCTTCTCCTCTCGGCTTTCGAATGCCTGCGGAGTGGGAGCGGCACGAAGCGACGTGGCTTGCGTGGCCGTACAATCTCGAGACATGGGCGGGGCACCTCGACGGCGCTGAGGAGGCGTTTGCGAAAATCATCGAAGCACTGACCCCCCACGAAATCGTCGAACTCCTCGTGCCAAGTGCTGCAATCGAGAAGCGCGCACAACAGAAACTTACATCGAGAAAGATTCCCGAAGGGAAAGTGCATTTCCACAGAATCGAATCGGGGGACGTGTGGATCCGGGACTACGGCCCCATCTTTATCAAGCGTAAGGCGGAAATTGCGTACACCAAGTGGATCTACAACGCGTATGGCAATAAATACGCGGATCTCCTCCCGGGAAATGGCGTCCCCAATCAGATGCCACTCACACGCTTTCGACGCTTCGACACAGGGATCGTCCTCGAGGGCGGCTCGATCGATGTCAATGGGTCAGGAACGCTTCTCACGACGGAAGCATGCCTTCTGAGCCCTGACCGCAATCCTGCGCTCAGGAAAACCGACATTGAGCAAAAACTCAAGGATTTCCTGGGGGTGTCGAACATCCTCTGGCTCGGGAGCGGCATCACGGGGGATGACACGACGGGACACATCGATGCGCTCGCGCGCTTCGTCGCGAAGGTGACCGTGGTCGCAGTCATCGAGGAGGATCCCCGGGATGACAACTACAAGCCTCTTCAGGAGAACGTGAAGCGCTTGCGAAGAATGAAGGTCGAGGATGGCACGCCACTCACGGTGATCGAACTCCCGATGCCGCGAGTCTCTGTCCTTGAGGGCAGGCGCATGGCCGCGACCTACGCAAATTTCTACATTGGAAACGGAGTCGTCCTCGTTCCGATCTACGGTCAGCCTTCCGATGCGATTGCTCTCGCGAAACTCCAGTCCTGCTTCCCGGATCGGAAAGTCCTCGGCATTGATTCCCGGGAGCTCGTCTGGGGGTACGGATCCATCCACTGTGCAACGCAGCAGCAGCCAGCTCCCGAAACCACGCACTGAGTCGCTTAGGCGAGAGTCGGAATCCGGCGCATCGGACGAAGAGCCTCCTTTCCCGAGGTCAGAACGACCTGCTCGAGGATGGTGTCGCCCTTCCCGCGAATCTCGAGGGAGAGGCGCTTCCGGGGATCCATATCGCGGTCCACGAAGTTCGCCGTCCACTCCGCGAGAGAGAAGTGCTTGTGGGCGACGCGGATGATGTCTCCGAAGTCGTACGGAGCGCAACTGTAGAGGTCGAGGTGCAGGTTGGGGTTCGGATCTTTGCGGCGGGGTTCCCAGAAATAGTGAAAGGTCGTGTGGCTCGTCGTGAGCTCCTGGACGGCGGAAAAGCCCGGAGCCTCGAGATCGGTTGCCGGGGAAACGGAGAGAGGAGCGAGCGGCTTCATCTTGATCGTTGCGAGCAGCTCTCCGAAATACGCTTCACAGAACTTGCGGGGATTGCTTTCGTCGATCAGACCCTCCAGCCTCCCATCGAGGAGGAACAGGCGGTGGAGGGGACGGAAGTGCGTCATCAGGACGGAAGGGGGGAAGAAAAGAAAAAAAGCGCCCGTGCCTCACGAGCTACTCTATGAGGGAGAGGCGGCGAGCGGAGCTGTGATGACTTGAGACGTTCAACTCCAGAAAAGAAAAAAAGTTTGACGGACGGAAATACTTTCATCTGCTTCTCCTCATGTCAGATATTTTTTCTTCACTCTTTTGTAAGAGAAAACGACGAGTGAGTCCATGAAAAATCTTTTCTGGCCGTGTGAGCTCGAGAGAGACGCGCTCGAGGCATTTTTCATCTACGAGGCCCACTTCGGAAGCAGCCGGAAAAAGGCTTGCGAGCGGCGAAAAATTTATCATGTCGTACTTCGTGGAGAAAGTTCTGGCGTCGGAAGCCTGCTCGTGGAGAATGGGGATGATGGAATCTCTTCGTATTGCACGCGATCTCTACGGCGCGACGGCGGAAGAAGTTGATGGCGGGCGTCTGAGTGCATTCACGGGAGAGTTGAAGGAGGTGGCGGCCGCCCTTGAGAATCCGAAGGTTCTTCCACAGGTCCTCAAAGGACACACTGATGAGATCTCAATGCCTGCACTCGAGGACGCGGCAACGCACCTCCGCGAAGGAGCAGGGCACCTTGAGCAGACGATGGGACAGGTGAACCCGCAGATGGAGGATCTCCCCGATGGAGTTGCTGGACAGGCTTACCTTGGTCAGCAAGGAACAGAAACAGTCGATCCATTTGCTCCTCTCAACACCCAAGGCCAAGGGAATCTCATTGATGTTGAGATGGCGAAAGGAGTTGCAGAACACGAGAAATTTCATGTCGGACAGAAGGAACCCGACGCTGAAGTTGCAGGAGTCAACGTCACGGCACATGAATTCATTGAAGCTGGCGCCATTGCAGCTCAGTTGAAAGTTGCTCCGCAGAGCTTCAACAAACTCTCTCTGAAGTACCAATCTCTCTACCGCAAGGTTCTCAGCTTGATGTCCGATTCTGAAAGAGTCATGGAGCTTTCAAGAGCAGGGAAACTCCAACAGTTCGCAAAAGAAGTTGGAAGTACGAAGTATGCGCTTGCGGCGTAGGAACGATCCCTCCCATGAGCTATGACTCTTTCCATTCGACGGTCCGTTCCTCATCGACGACAGCCTTGATGCCACCGATGTGGCGTGCGAGGAAGTTGTAGACGAGGCCGCCGAGGTATCCGGAGAGGCCGCCACCGATAAAGCCGCCCACGATTCCCGAGAGGAGACTGCCGAGGGAGAAGCTGGGAGGAAGGTCGGAGAGCTCCGTGCTTGATCCCTGGATGAGGCTGATCACCACACTGCTCATTGCCCAACCGAGGACGGCCCAGAGGACACCAAGGATCGCCGCAATTTTCGCAGTGGAGATCGGGTCGATGGACGTGAGGACCTTCATGGTGCCTCATGATACCCCTTTTTCTTTTTCCCTCAACCCCCAACTCCCCGTTGCACAGAGCTCAGAAACTCGTGTCTCCTCTCTCGATCCTCTTTGAAGAGGCCCGTTGTGCGCATCGTCGTCACAATGCTCTGCTGCTTCTCCACTCCGCGCATCATCATACAGAGATGCTTCGCTTCGATCATGACGGCAACCCCTTTCGGCTCGAGAATGTTGGTGAGCGCATCGGCGATCTCCCTCCCCAGCCGCTCCTGCACCTGCAGTCGTCGCGCGAAGACATCCACGATGCGGGGAATTTTGGAGAGGCCGATGATCTTTCCATTGGGGACATACGCAACGTGCGCCTTCCCGAAAAAAGGGAGCAGGTGATGCTCGCAGAGAGAATAGAACTCGATGCCGGAAACGAGGACGAGATCCTCCGTTTCCATCGGATCGATTGCGCCATTCACAATCTTCGCAATATCCGCGTCGTAACCCGACGTGAAAAACTCCATGGCCTTGCGCCAGCGCAGAGGAGTTTTCTCCAAACTTTTTCCGCGATGGCGCGCCTCGATCGAACGGAGGAAATCAGAAGCAGGATCGTGCATGGGAAAACAAGCGTAGCACAGCCCTATCTGGAACTTTATAAAAAGTGTCATGGTGAGCTCGTCGAACCATGACGCAGTGTCGTCCTTCGACGGGCTCAGGATGACACCTACAGCGCAAGCGCAAGCTTGTCACACCGCTGCTCCATTGCTCCCTGCAAAAATCCTTGGAAAGTCTTTTGGAATGCGGGGTGGATTGCATCCCCCGAAAGGAGTTCACAGAGCGGCTCGAGGACGAATCTTCGCTCGTGCATGCGCGGATGGGGCACGAACAGTGGGTAGTGAGTAGTGGGTAGTGAGTAGGAGCTCAGCCACTCCTTTGGACTTGGCAGAACGCTTTCCCCATAGAGCAAGAGATCAAGGTCGATCACTCGTGGGCCATAACGAAAGGGGGTTTTCTTCCCAAGCTCTTTCTCCATTCCTTGCAGAGCACCGAAGGCTTCCTCAGGTGGCATTGTTGTTTCAAGCATCGCAACGGCATTCAAAAAATCCTCCTGCTTCTCATAGTCGCGCGCCGCGCTTCGGTACATCGAAGAAAAGCGGATCGCCGGCCACTTTTTTCGCAGGAGCATAGCAGCTCTCTGGAGGTTTTCTTCGGGATCAATGTTTGAGCCCAGCCCGACAAAGCACAGGTGTGGTTGAGCTTCTGTAATCATAGTGTGAAGTGATGTGGAATGGTCTGGCGGGCGAGGCCGATGAAGACAGGTATCACAGTGTTGCATTGTAAGCGGCCTGTGTTGTCAGCGTGGAATGGTAGTACGGAGGCAAAGGAAGAGAAGGGGAAACAACGAGTGGCAGGTCCTAGCGGTTTCGGGCGACCGTCACAGAAACCTCCCCCGTCCCCGGAAGAATGAATTTATGAAGGATAATCTCGATGTGTTTCACATTCTTTTCCTGAAGAAGCGCGGTGACGATGTCCTCTCCAAACTTCTCGAGCGTCCTGCGGGGGGATTGCGCAAGCAGCCTCACTCTCCTTGCAACCATTTCGTAATCGATACTTCCGGAGAGATCATCTCCCGTTCCTCTTTCATGAGAAGCAAGCTCCATTCTCACGTCAATAAGAACGCGTTGTTCCCGCATTCTTTCCCCCTCGGGAATCCCGATATGGGTCCAGAGCTCGAGACCTTTGATGCAGATGACCCTCATGGAACCATCTTATAGAGAGGGAAAGCGCTTGACATAATTTATAAATAAGTTCAGGATACTATCCTTTATGCCACTCACCCCCACGCCAAAGCGCCGCCGGAGCGCCTCCGTCCGCATCAGCTTTACGCCGAAGGATGCTGTGGAAGGCCGTGAGATTCTGGAACACCTCACCGAAGAGAGACTTGTTGCCGGGGGCACGATCGTGGATGCCGAGGGCATTCACTGGCTCGGAGGAAAGATCAGCCGTGAACCCCGCCTTGTCGTTTCCGCCTACACTACTCTCAGTAAACTCCCGCTCGTTCGCGGCCGACTCGAGGCGATGTACGGATCCGATGCTCCCCTCCTCTCCCAATTTGTGCTCACGGATGAAAAGGAGATGGTGCTCGGGTGGATTGAACGCAACGTTCGGGAATAATCGTTGAGATATGAGTAGTGAATCACTCCAAGATCAGGGGAAGAGCGAAGCCTTAGAAGAAACCGAGTCGCTCCCGCGCAGACAATTCTTACTACGAACAAGTAGAGTGGGTGCCAAGATTTGCGCTCTCGCAGGGACCGCCTCTTTCATTGAAGCACTTGCCGAAGTAACACCTGATTCAAAAGAACGACCGAGACCTCCGCAGCAACCCCCAAAAATGGAAACTAAAATCCAGAACACACAATCCACCGTGCATGCATCTGTTGACCATGCAAGAAATTCGCTTCTACACACGCTTTGCAATTCTCAAGAAACTGCAATTCTCAGGACACTTGCCGAAAGTGTTGCGGAGTTTTATGTCGCAAGTTTTGCCGGATCGGTCTTGCAAAAGTGCGATCTGGAGACTGGAAATAAGCGGTATCCGGATCTCCAGCCCTATGAACAGACTTACGGGCGCGGATTCAAGGCGGCAAAAGCAGGTGTTATGCTCGTCGCGGCTCCCATCGCAGAAGAATGGGCATTTCGACTGTTACCCACAATGCTCTGGCTCTCTCAGCAAGAAATAGGAGATCGTTGGGACGTTGGAATCGCTACCTCTCTTGCTTTTGCATATACACACAACTTTCCAACAAGGCCTCTCAAGATCGGTCCGATGGTCATACCATGCCCCACGCGCAAATTCAGATGGGATTCAATCCCCATCCATCAATTCACGCTTGGACTTTACACGTGGTTTGCCATGAGACGTCGCGGCTATTCCCATGCGGTCCTTGCTCACGCCACGCACAATCTTTGCTGTTCGTTGCCACGTATCAGGAAGATTCCAAACTCTCCTTCACAATTACCCTCAACTTTTCCCGAAACTTCTTACTACTGAACTCTCTCGCATGCTCGCGAAGCTTTTCAGGATCGAAGCAAACGTCCTTAAGATGTTTCACCGCCGCGCGCAAGCTTTCGAGATCCTGCTTCACAAAGAGAATCCCTGTTTCCTCAGGGAGCACCGTATCGAGCGCGCCTCCTCTCCCGAAGGCGACGGCAGGCGTACCACAGGCCTGCGCTTCGAGGAGCGCGATGCCTGCGTCTTCGTACGTTGGGTAGAGGAATGCCGTTGCATCCCGGTAGAGAGTTGGAAGCGCCTCATCGGGAACATAGCCGAGAAACTCCACAGTACTTCCTGCCAGACGCTTGAGTCTCGGCGCATCCGGCCCACTTCCCACGATTTTCAGTGTCAATTTTTCCGCATTTGCGAGCTCGATGAGGAGATCGAAACGTTTGTACGGGACGAGACGGCCCACTGCCAGGTAGTAAGGGTTCGGATTTGGGTTCGGGTTCGAAAGTGGAATCGTAAAAAAACTCTCATCGACCGGCGGATGCAGCACGATGCTTTCACGACCGTAGAATCTGCGAATGCGTTCCTGCGTCGCTTTGGAATTCGCGATGAAGAGGTCGACTCTTCGCGCAGTCGTGCGATCCCACTTCCGCAACGTTCCGAGTTGCGACTTCACGAATGAGCGCAGAGGGCCTTTCAAACGGAAATCATCGAGGTAGTGTTCCTCCATTTCCCATGCGTACCGCATGGGAGTATGACAGTAGCAGATGTGCCGGGCGGTGCCTGGAGGAAGGCATCCCTTTGCGACGGCGTGCGAAGAACTGAGGATAACGTCAAACCCACGCAGATCCCACTTCTCTACAGCGCTCGGCATCCATGGAAGAAGGAGCCGATGATCTTTCATGAAGCGGTGCCACCTTTGCAAAGAAGAAGTATGAATGTGAGCTGCAGGCAACGGCAGACATCCTTCTTGGTAGACAGTTGTAAAAATTGGAGCCTCCGGCCAGAGCGCGCGCATCTCAGAAACGACGCGCTCCGCGCCGCCCGCGGCGACGAGCCAGTCGGTGGTGATGGCGATCTTCATCAGGAAAGTAGCGCAGGAGCGCAGGAGCGCAGTAGGATCATGCTACTGCGCTCCCTACTACTGCGCTACTGCGCTCATGTCTCTCAAACCCTCCCGCAGAATCCCCAAAGCACTGCAGCGTCCTGTGTCTCCACTCAGCAGGCATCATGCAGCACGTCTTCAGAGAAGACATTCTCGGAACTTCCTGCGAACGCGTCTGAGTCTCTTCCTTCGACGAGCACGCAGGTCGGAACGCACGGTGCGAGATCTCATGAAGCGCTTTCGTTTCCTCGTTCTCCTCGGAATATTCGGCATGGCCGCCTCTCTTCTCCTGCTTCTTTTCCTCTCGCCACTTTTTACGGTCTCCTCCATGAACATCCGGAGACAGGACCAACGTATTGATATTGAGGAGCTACAGCAACTCCTTCTCCCGTTCTTTGGACGCCATCTCCTCTTCCTTGCCTCGTGGGAAGTGGAGCGGGCAGTTGAATCTGCGTACCCCGAAGTGCATGAGGTCATCGTGGAGAAGAGTCTTCCCCACGAACTGCGCATCACGCTGCAAATGGAAGACATTGCTGCTGAGGTGCTGCTCGGAGACCCCGATGATACCGAGGAACAGATTTTCGCGGCGAGTGGCAGCACGCTCCACCGGTATCTTACGGTTGGCGGAGTCTACCTCGAATACCCCGTACCACTTCCTTTCCGGAAAGAAACGGGGAAGCAGACCCCGCTCCATATTGTGGATTGGGTCGTGAAACCAGTGCATCGCGAGCAATTACTCTCTCCTTCCATCCTTCATGAAATAGAATCGACGCTCACGGTGCTTCGGGAATCTTTCGGTCACACAGTGCAGTCCGTGACACTCTATGTCCGCGCCAAAGAATTTCACGTGCGAACGGAGCGCATCGTTCTGTGGTTTGACTTCGCAAGTCCCATGACGGCACAACTGGATCGCTATCGGACGTTCCTCCGCGCGCTCCCTCTCGAGAACAGCGAAAAATACGTGGATGTACGGCTCCATGACAGGGTGGTGTATCGCTAGCATTTGTCGTATACTGCCTCGGATGTTCCGTACGATTGCATCGCTCCTTCTTTTCGGAACACTCTCCCCCGTGAGTCCATCGTCCCTCGGGAGAAGTGCGCCTATTTTTTTGGCGGTCGCTCCCCCGTCTTCTGTACCCGCGCTTCATGTCCAAGGGCGGATCAGCGCGAGCGGTGCGATGGTACTCGACGTCTTAAGCGGCAAAGAACTCTTCGCGCTTACACCGGACGAACCCCGGGCGATCGCGAGCCTCGCGAAAGTGATGACGGCGCTCATCATCCTCGAACACCACGACGCACATCAGATAGTGACGATTCCGAAGGGGGCGGAGTCGGTTGAGGGAAACATTGCCGGATTACGTGAGGGCGAGCGTTACACCATCCAGGATCTTCTCGGTGGACTGCTCGTAGGTTCTGCGAACGATGCAGCGTTTGCACTCGCGATCATCCACAGTGGCAGTACGGCGCAATTCGCCGAAGCCATGAATGTGCGTGCACGGTCGCTCGGATTGCAACGGACACACTTTGAAAATCCCATGGGCTTTGATCACCCGCGGCAGGTTTCGACACCGCGCGACCTCGGCTGGCTTACGCTCTTTGCGTGGAAAAACGAAACCCTCCGTTCCTTTGTCTCTCAGAAGAAGTACACACTTCTGGAACAATCCGAGGGTCGCTCCTTCACCCTGGAGAACACCAACCAACTGCTCTCTTCCCACCCTTCTTCCTTCTTTGGGTTGAAGACCGGCACCACACTCCTTGCCGGAGAATGCCTGATCTCTCTCGCGATGAGCCATGGCCGTCCGTACATTTTTGTCGTTCTCAAAAGTTCGGACCGTTATCGCGACACCCTGAAACTTCTCCACTCCCTTTTGTCGCAACACGCATGACTCTGCACGAATCGTTTGATTCTGGTGCTCGGATGCCCGCCGCTTTCCCTGTGAGGACGACGCGACGAATCGCGCTTCTCGTCCGCTTCTGCTGCATAGCGGGATTTTTCGCAGGTTCACTGCTTCCGCTCTACGTTCCCTCGACGGCGCTCGGCGGGGAAGCCGAGGAATACCTCTCGGAGGAGCAGTTTCTGCTCGTCGAAGAAGGATTCGTAATGAAAACTGCGTCGATTTCAGAACAGGGGCATCGTCTGGCCTATACGCAGGGCATCGAGCATTCGGTGGGCGATGCGGAGAGTCTCAGCTCGATTGCGGATCTCTACGGCATTTCGCTCGACACGATCCGATGGGCGAATAATCTCAAGGAAGGACAGATGATCCACCCGGGAGATCGCCTGCTCGTTCTTCCCGTGGATGGCGTCCTGCACACCGTGAAGCGCGGGCAGAACCTTCTCAAAATCGCCGAACTCTATGACGTCGACGTCACCCGTATTCGTGAGCAGAATCAGGTGGAGGATGATCGGATTTTTACCGGCCAACAACTCATCATTCCCGGAGGAACACCGATCGTCTCCGTTACCCGCAGTCCTTCAGTTTCGGGAGCCGAGGAAAAAAGAGCGCCGGGAGGACGCTCAGAAGCAGCTCCGCCGCGCGTCACGCCACCGCCGGAAGCCGAACCTCCGGCGTCCTTCGGCATCTTCCAAAAACCCTGCGATTGTGCTTACACCCAGCACTATCACGCCGGGCACTACGCGGTAGATCTCTCGGAGAATGGAGGCGGCCCCATCTTCGCGGCGGAAGACGGCATTGTGATTCGCGCAGAGTACGGATGGAACGGCGGTTACGGAAACGTCATCGAAATTGATCACGGGAACGATCTCGTGACGCTCTATGCCCATAATAAGGCACTGCACATCCGCGAGGGCGCAGCCGTCCGTCGGGGCGATGTGGTTGCTTCCATGGGAAATACCGGCCGCGTCTACGGAAAGACCGGCGTGCATCTGCACTTCGAGGTTATTCAGAAGGGTGTGAAGAAGAATCCGTTGCTCTACCTGCAATGATGTATGGAGAGACGCCGCTATGGGGGTGTTAGCGCGTCGTACTCGACCGTCTTCTGTGCCACCTCGACTTTCTTCATCGAGCGCGGAACCGTGAAGCAGAAGGTCGTTCCGTGACCTTCATCACTCTCGAACCAGATTTTTCCTCCCCAGGCCTCGACGGAGAACCGTGCGATGTAGAGCCCGAGTCCTGTGCCGACCGTATCTGTCTTCTGGACATTATCGGCCCGAAAGAGCTTTTCGAAGATATGCTGCTGCTGATGCTTGGGAATGCCGTAACCAGTGTCGCGCACCTCGAAGCGCATTTCCTCGGGATCACTGATCAGGCGCAACTCAATGGAACCCGTTGTCGGCGTGTATTTGATTGCGTTACTCAGAAGATTTTCGAGAACGATCTGCACGAGGCGCCCGTCCACGAATGCATCCGCTTTCCCCGGCAACCGGGTCGTGAACTGGAGCTTTCGTTCCTCGATCTGCGGTCGCAGCTCCTTTATCGTATCCTCCACGAGTTTCAGGATATCTGTTTGCTCCGGATCGATCTTGAGGCGACCGAGCTCGATGCGTGAGACATTGAGCAGGGAATTCACGAGCATCACCATTCGGTGATGAGAGTCAATGATCTGTGCGATGTAATCGCGCTGATCGTCTGAGAGCTGCTCCCCTGTCTCCTTTTGCAGAAGTTCGATGTACCAGCCGATGGCCGTGAGCGGCGTGCGGAGCTGATGACTTGCGAGCGAGATGAATTCGGACTTCATGCGGTCGACGCGCTTCTCCGCCGTGATGTCCCGGAACGTTACGACGATGCCTTTCATTTCCATGCCGATGAGGAAGGGCATGGCCGTGAGCGCAAGTGGAAAATTCTCTCCATCATTTCGTTCACAGTGATACGTGCGTTGCGGCGTCGTGCGGACCGTGCACTTCTCGCGCAGAGCGCGCTCGATCAGGTGTTCCGACTGCGGAAGGAGCCGGCCGTCTCCGGAGTGTAAGGGAAGGCAGGAGCTGAAGTGACTTCCGACGATGTCCGAGCGCTTCCACTGAAGCAGTTCCTCTGCAGATTTATTGCAAAGAAGAATCTTGCCGCTCATGTCCAACGCAAGCACGCCTTCCCCAATACTCTCGAGCAGCGCTTCATCGCGACTGTGCGCCTCCGCGATTTCTTCGGTCCGTTCCCGGACGCGCTCTTCGAGAGAGCTGTATGCTTCACGGAGGCGCTGCGCCAGGCGTGCAACTTCCCGATCCAGAATTTCGAGCTCGTCTCCACTGTGGATATGCGCCTCATGAATCCAGTGACCGGTGTCTAATTGCTCCAGACTCCGACGAAGGTGAAGGATGGGATCCACGACCTCATACGGAAGCGCCGCGGGTACTCCCGCCGGCACACGAAGGCCCATATCCCGTCGCGGGTGGCCATCACCGCGCGGCCGGCGGCCGCCAATGGTCGCCAGCGGCTGGGAGACTGG
>CAYIRQ010000027.1:0-13267 GCA_964365905.1 uncultured Candidatus Peribacteria bacterium | reverse complement strand
GAACTGACTGATCCTCGACAGTGCGCTCCAGGTACCGATCGTCAGGGGGATGGTCCTGAGCACGTCCGCACGGAACACCGTGAGCGGGGTGCCATTCACTTTCGTCGGGAGTTCGATGAGTCTCGCGATCGCGCTTTGGCTCACAACGACTTCATTGAGAGCAATGCCGAAAGATTGTTCTTCCTCATTGCGCCGTATGGTGCACGAGAGCAAGAGCCTCTCTTCGATGATTCCTTCTCCACGAAGAAGGGACGGAAGAACATTGCTCATCTCCGCGATGTCGCACTCCGCGAGAAATCCCACATTCCCGCGGTTCACGGTGAGCAAAGGTATACGGAAATCCTTGAGATTCCGCACGGCGCGGAGCGTCGTGCCGTCACCGCCGAGGACGATGATAAGATCAAAATCTTTGAGCTCCTCAAAGCCTTTTTCCTGTTTGAGTCCATCGACAGAGCAAAACGTTGGGTCGAGGAACACTTCCGCTCCCTCTTTCTTCAGAACCTGCACCAAATCTCCCAGAATCCGTTCCTTTTCCGGGAACCCTGCGCGCGCCGTGACGGCGATGCGGTGGAAGGGGTAAGTGGGCATGAGGAAATGGTATCACCAAAATATCCCCTCTCCCGAGGGGTGCGGATAGGGTGAGGGGAATTTGTTCCCTTCCCCCTCATCCTACCTTCTCCCCATGGGAGAAGGGATGTGTGTCTTTTTTATCGCCTCCATCATCAAATCCACAGTTCTTTCCCAACTGAATTTTTCCGACTGCTTCGGTCCCTTCTCTTTCAACTGCGTTCGCAACGTTTCATCCGTGAGTAGTCGCTCGAGACCACGTGCAATGTCCTCCGTATTTTCTGGATTCACAAGCAGTGCGGCATCGCCTGCAACTTCGGGCAGGCTGCTCACGTTGGAGGTCAGTGTTGGAGTACCAAGGGAGAGCGCATCGAGCACGGGCAGCCCAAACCCTTCCGCAAGCGAGGGATAGGCAAAGACAGTTGCTTCCTGGAGAAGTTTCGTGCGTTCGATATCGCTCACATACCCACGCCACTGCACGTTGGGCGTTTTCTTCGCAAGCGAAACGATATCTTCATCATGCCATCCGCGCGGTCCGACGAGAATGAGCTTCGTGTTTGATTGAACTTTTGCAGGAAGCATACGAAAGGCTTCGATGAGACGAAGTTGGTTTTTTCGTGGACAGAGAGTTCCAATGGAGAGAATATATGGAAAGGTGTTAGGTGTTAGGTGGTAGGTATTAGACATTGAGATGGTGATCCCCTCGTAGATGACGGTAATTTTCTGCTCATCGACCCATCGGAATCGTTCGAGCAGCTCACATTTTGTGGCTTCACTGACGCAAAAGATAGATTGGGCAGTTTTGAGCGCTCGGGGGAGGGTGAGGCGCTCAATAATTTTTGCTTTGCGATCGTGCGCGGTGCCCTGTACCGGAGCTCCGAGCCAAGCGAGGAGCGACTGGTACAGGGGTTCATGATGAAATGCGATGAGATCGTGGATGACGATGGCAGTTGTGCGCTTTTTTCCAATCAGGGCTGGCACAAGGAAGCTCGTGGGGCTGAGATAGATCCCTTTCCATGTTTTTAAAAAGCGTGCTGCGGCGATATGCCAGCGTATTCCTTTGACGAAGGTCACGATTTTCGTTCCTTCCGCGCAGAGCATGGGGATGTGTCTTGAACGTTTCCCGGTTTCCCCGATGCCCTCCCATCCTTTTTCGAGAAGAAGGGTGAGGGGGATTCCCCGTCGAACGAGTTCGCGGATCACGTGAGCGGTGAAGAGTCCCTTGCCGGTGGGAGCGGGGCGAAATGCTTCTCGTGCGTCGATGCAGAACTTGAACATGTGGACGTATTCTGACAGAGGTCTTTGTGCTACGCTTGCATCCGATGTCCCGTTCCCTGCTCCGTGCGCTCCGGAATCTCGAAATTGAGGAGAAAATCCTCAACATCGGCTGCTTCGTCGCGCTCGTCGGGGTCTTCATGCCGTGGTTCGGGGGGCAGTGGTTTGGGGAAGCGAAAGTGTGGACAGGTTTCCAGTTTTACACTTCCTTTGTCGGACTTCTTCTTTTCCTTGCGCATCTCTTCACGCTCTCGCTCACGATCCTCCCGCTCCTTGGGTATCACCTCGTGCGTCCGTCACTGCGGGATCTGCTTCGTCTCGTGATTGGTCTTGAATCCGTCTTCATGATCATCGTTGTTCTCTCCATCCTCACGAATATCTCCTTTGATTTCTCGCAACTCGAAATCCGATTCGGGGTCTACCTCACGCTCGTCGGAAGCATCATCGTTTCGCTCTATGCGTTTCTTCGCATCCAACAGCAGCGCAAGCAGCAAGTGCAGGAACTTTTCCATCATCCGGAGGAACCTCCCCGGCGGTTGCAGACGGAACGGGAAGAACCCGTCCGCGAGTCTCCACCTCCGCCACCGCCTTCTCCACCGCCACCTCCCCCTCCCGAAGATCTTCCGCTCTTCTCACCGTGATCATGTCGGATCAAATTGCCGCGACCTATGGCGATGACGATCTCGTGTACGTCGACCCCGAGACTCGCGAAGTCATTGGGAAGGTGGAATTCGATGACAAAGGGAATCCCAAGTCTCGTCCGTATGTTCAGAAGAAAGAGGAGGGAAAGAAGCCTTCCTGGCGAAAGCAGTATCCGTATGGGATTTTGAGGAGCATGAAGCGTGCGTTCCGCCTTCAGGGGAAGCAAAAAGAGGAGGATCTCGAGCTGACGCTCGAGGAGGTGTTGCCGAGGATGCTGGAAGATAAACTTTGATGTTTGTAGGGGCGTAGCGCGCCACGCCCCTACAGTAGAATGTTGGTCATGCAATCACTCCTTCTTGCAACGAAGAACCGCGGCAAGGTGATCGAGATGCGCGAATGCCTTGCGGATCTTCCCTGTGAGATTCTCACTCTTGAGGATCTCACGGAATCTCTCATCCTCCCGCCGGAGGAGAGCGATACCTTCGAGGGGAATGCGCGCGACAAGGCACGTTTCTGCTTTAAGCGAACGGGTATTCCTTCCCTCGCAGATGATTCCGGGATCCTCGTCGAGGCATTGAAAGCGGAACTTGGCATTCACACGCGCCGCTGGGGAGCGGGACCGGATGCAAGCGACGAGGAATGGATTACGCTTTTCCTTGAGCGGATGCGTCAGGAGAAAAACAAGCGTGCGGAATTTGTCTGCGTGCTCGCGCTGATTGATGAAGAAGGAGAAGAGCACTTCTTTGAAGGACATTGCACCGGCGTCATCACTGATGCACTTGAGGCGGAGTATTTGCCCGGCCTTCCTATCTCTGCATGCTTCCAACCGGAAGGATACGATCGGGTGTTCTCGGTGCTCACGATCGAAGAGAAGAATCGCGTGAGTCATCGGGGGAGGGCGATGCAGGAACTGAGAAAATTTCTGCAGGGAATGTATCCAAGAGTGAAATGATTTATGCAGGTTCATCAATCAAACCTGCACAGCGCAGATTCCATCGAATGCGATCCCTTTCTCCTGTGGGTAACTTCGCAAGAACAGCATCCAATCGTGCATCACAGTCTTCCGATATCTCATTTCCCCATTGCAGGATTCTTCTGCGAAAAGTGCAGGCGATAATAGTTTCTGCGGCCTCACCAGCCATGACAACAGGTTCCGCCGGTGCCAGCATTTTTACAGGAAGAAATGCACAGCACAGAAAATACACACACCTTCGCAGGTACCGCTGTGTTTGAGGAATGGATGCTTTTTCCCTCACAATCTTCCTGAGTTCCTCCAGCACGCTGCTGTCTCTCTCTCCTTCTCCTGAGTTTTCCTCGATTCCTTCTTCTTCCAGATCTTCCTCGTCTGATGCATCGAAGAGTCTCACAAGTCCGTGATCAGGAACATCGGTAAGAACCTGCATGGCGGGAATCTACAACTTCGTGAAATCCAGCGCAACAATCTTTGCCCAGACTGCCTGAATGAGCTTTGTGAGATCTCTTCGGTCTTTCTCCATGAAGGTAAATTCCTGTTCTATGGGAGATTCCCCCTCCTCACCGACGAAGGAAAGAACGTAGCGTTCAGGCCTGAGCATCGGGAGCGCTTGCCGTAGGAGCACGTCGTAAAAAAGGAGTTGCCGCCCATACCCGCGTTCCTCAATTTGCGCGGGAGTCGCGGGCTTTCCTGTCTTATAGTCATAGACGATTGCTCGTGCATCATTCTGCCCGAAGAGATCAATGCGATCGAGCTTTCCTTTTATGGGAGTGTCTTCGACGTGCGCGCGCAGTTCGCATTCCACTTTGTGAATGATCGGCTGCTTCCCGAGAAGTGATGAACTGTAGTAACGGCTCAGAGCTTCCTCACCGAGTTTTTCCAGTCTCTTTCTCTCGGCGTCCGTGAGCACCTCGCGTTCCGAGAGGTGCTCCCGAAACTTTGCAAGGAGGATCTTTTCCGGGAGAGGCTCTCCGCGCTGCACACTGATACCCCATTCGGCGAGAACATGGTGTACGGCGTTGCCATACGCATACGAAGGATTGCGTGCCGTCGGGAAGCGAAGGAGGTGTCGCTCCAGAAATTGCTGCGGATTCTCGAGGAAATCATGGAGCGCGGTGGGGGAGAGTGAGAAATGCTCAATCTGCTCCTTCAGGAATGATCGTGTCTCCTCCGGGTACTTGCGGAGAGCAGGGTGGAGGAGCGTTACCGCTTGCGCAGGGGCTTCAATCTCCCGATGCTCTTCCGGGAGTTCTCCTGCTTCCGCGAAGAAACCGGAGGGAGACACCGCTTTCTCATTTCCGCCAGTTGTGATCACCTGTGGACAGGTGAAGATGAGCTCTTCCCTCGCGCGCGTCATCGCGACGTATGCGACGCGGCGCTCATCCTGACTTTGCTCAAATTCTTTTTCTTCTTTTCTCCACCCGAAGAGAAGATCCTCCGGCATACTGAGGCTTGAAGGATTGCGCCTGCGATCCCAGTGTCCTTCGCGGAAATTGGGAATGATGACCGTCGCGAACTCGAGTCCTTTACTCTTGTGTGCCGTCATGAGCTGTACCCCTTCTTCGGTGAGGTGCGGGAGCGTGTACGTGAGGCGAACATCGCGATACTCCGGATTTCCATAGAATTCGAGATCGGAGAGAAGCATCTCAAGAGCGTATCCCGGGAGTTCGTAGGCTCTCGCCTGGACGTAGTCAAAAAAGATCTGTGCGACGGCACACGCATGAACGTCGATCGATCCGTCATCCTGCTGCTCCGGAAGGAGATGGCATTCGCGGAGTACCCGTTCCGTCGTTTCCACAATCGTGCGACTGTCTGTCCGGAGATGCAGATCGAGAATCGTTTTTCCCACAAGGAGAAGCTTCTCTCTCTCCATGAACGGAATCTCTTTGGTGCCATTCTGAAGATCGATCAAGAGATCCTGAAGGGATTTCTTCTCGTCGCGGGAAGCTTTGGCGAGATTTGCGAGATCGATCGCGGGAAGATCGAAACATCCGCATGCGAGAGCATTGAGAAACCGATAATTCTCCGAGGGTTTCTCGACGGCGTGGAGAATGGTGACGGCCTGAAGAACGAGTGGGTGCGAGAGGAGATCCACTTTGCCCGAGAGTTCCACGGGTATCTTGCGTGCTCGCAGCACGTCGTAGAGAGGGAGGAGCTCAGCGTTCGTCTGCACGAGAATGGCGATTTCTGGCGCTGGAATTCGGGCGTTCAGGCGTTCTTCGATGAGATCAGCGATGAGCCAAGGTTCGGTGCGATCGCTCTGGGGGCGGAGAAGATGAGGTTTCAGGTTCCTGCTTTGCCGTTCAGGGCCTGAGAGCCCTTCTGAGCCTCGAACGGCAGGTTTCTGAAACCTGACACCTGACACCTTTGATGTTAACTTCTTCTCCACTCCTGGAACCTTCCCCACCAACCGCTCCGTATTTTTCGCAATGAGCTTTCCCGCTGCATCGAGAATAGGCTGAGAGCAGCGATAGCTCGTCTTCAGCGTGATGATCTCTGCGCTTGGAAATCGTTCGTGGAACGCCAGGATGTTTCTGAGATTCGCCCCTTGAAAGCGATAGATCGCCTGATCGTCGTCTCCCACAATGAAGATATTGGGTTGTTCATCGCCCGTAGGATCCTCTGTAAGCAAGCGAACAAAGTCCCACTGCGCGCCGTTCGTGTCCTGCACTTCATCGAGGAGAATGTATTGGTAGCGTTCCTGGAGAGAGGAGAGGAGCCAGGGTTCTTCGGTCAAAGCCTTTGTGGCGTGTAAGATCATGTCTTCATAGTCGTAGCGGCCAGTGCGTTCCAGCATCGCCTGATATCGGGAAAAGACCTCGAGGAACTCCCGAAATTTCCGCGCAGCTCTCAGATTTTTTTCATGCTGCTTCGTGCCAGATTTGCTTTTTGTTGCCTGCGTTTGCTCATATGCATCTGCAATCTTTCGTAACTCATTTTCATCGACCTTGCTTTCACGCTTGAGCATGCTGATGCGACCGATGATGTCTTTTGTGCGCACGTAAGGATTTTTCCGGGGAGCGAGGATACAATCCGGCATGAGCTCATCGATGATTCGATGGATCGCGCGGTAACGTTCAATGTCACTGATTTGCTCGAGCGCGGACCACTCCTCGAAGACTTCGGGGTGCGCCTTGATGATCGTGTTACAAAATCCATGAATCGTATCGACGGTGACGCCGTAGGCGTCCGCGCCAATGAGATTGCGCAGTCGATCCCGCATGGCCGCAGCGCCGCTCGTCGAAAACGTGAGGCACAGAATATTTCCCGGCCGCATCTGCGTTTTGCGCAGAATATTCGCGGTACGCAGCGCCAGCACCTGCGTCTTCCCTGAGCCCGGCCCCGCAACCACCATCACCGGACCTTCGATCGTATCCACGGCTCTTTTCTGCTCGGGATTCAGCTTCGCGTACTCCTCGAGGAAGGTTTTGGTGAGGCGGTGTTTATTCTGGACAGAGGACATTGGACGAAGGACTGGAGTGGGTTTTGCCGCCACTTTCACCTTCGGATTCATACTGAAAAAGCATATCGTATTTTCCGCTTCGGACTAAGTCCTTTGTCCTCTTTTCCGTGCTTATGCAGCTCTCCGTAGCTCCTCCTCATGCGATGCATCTTTAATAGCATTTGAACGCGGATGATCGCGGAGTTTCTGGAGCACCTTGGCTTCGATCTGGCGGATGCGTTCGCGGGTGACGCCGAACTCCTTTCCGACTTCTTCCAGAGTGTGACCGATGCCGTCCGCGAGCCCGAAGCGCATCTCGATGATCTTCCGTTCGCGCGGAGTCAGGAACTTGAGCATTTCATGGACATTCTCTTTCTTGAGCTGCTGGTTCGTTGCGTCAAAGGGTGACACAGCATCTTTATCCTCAATGAAATCGCCGAGGGTGTTATCTTCCTCGGATCCCACCGGAGCCTCGAGCGAGATGATGTCCTGGCTGATTTTGAGGATGTGACGCACTTTCTTAATATCCATCTCAAGTTCCACGGCAAGTTCCTCGACCGTCGGCTCGCGTCCGAGTTCCTGCACCGTGCGACGCTGCGTGTGCGTGAGCTTATTAATCGTCTCCACCATGTGCACGGGGATGCGGATCGTGCGTGCCTGATCCGCGATCGCGCGCGTGATCGCTTGCCGGATCCACCAGGTGGCATAGGTGCTGAATTTGAATCCCCGCTCGGGATCAAATTTCTCGACGGCGCGGAAGAGACCGATGTTGCCCTCCTGAATGAGATCGAGGAAGGAGAGGCCTCGGCCGATGTACTTCTTCGCGATCGAGACAACGAGACGGAGGTTCGCTTCCGCAAGCTGCTGCTTCGCGCCGGCGTCGCCCTTGCGGATGCGTCGCGCGAGCTCCACTTCCTTCTTTGCATCAATCAGCGGGACGCGCCCGATCTCCGAGAGATACATGCGTACGGAGTCGTTGCTGATTTCGAGGAGATCCACCTCCCTCTCCTTTTTCTTTTTCTTCCCTTCCTCCGTCTTGAGTTCGTTCGTGGGAATTCCGGCGGTCGCGACCATGTGCGTGCGTTCCTCGTTTCCCGCTTCCTCCGATCCTTTTTTCTTCTCTCCTCTCCCTTTTTCCCAGATGAGCGCATCTTTCACATCGATCACTTCGATGCCGAGATCGAGGAAGAGGGAATACACCTCATCGAGGAGACCGATATCCTTCTCGATATCCGGGATCGCGGTCATGATCTCCTGATGGGTGACGTACCGCTGCTCCCGGCCTTTCTTGATGAGATGTTTGATTGCGGGGGGAAACTTTTTGAGATCGTCGTCCGTCGGCTGTGCGATGAATTTCCGTGGATGGGAGGCCATGTGGGGGGATACTACAAGGGGTTGTGAGCACATGGGAAGGGAAAGTGAGTGGTTCACGGGAGATTTTTTGAACAAAGCAATGGCCAATACGAGAAGACGAAGCGCCGTGGAATCCCTGTCCACTACCTATTTATGGCATTTCGGGACGTCCCGCATGCGCGGATCTCCTCAGTGTGACGGTGTCCTCTACCGTGCGAGCGCGGTGAGCTTCAGCACTTTTTGATATTGCGTGAGAAGCTGCTCCTCTTCAACCTTCTTGCCATCCCGCCGCGCGTCACGGATACGCTCGAGAAGATGCTTTTGTTTCGCATGAAGCAGATCGCGATTCGCTTTCTGGAGGAGTTTCCGCAGCTCCTTTCCCGCGAGATCCGCGGACCATGAACCGAAATGCTCCTCGCAGTAGAGGAGCAAGATGGATGCACGTTCCTGTGCTTCCTGTGGGAGCATGCTCGGAGAAACTGTTGCACCAGGTGTGTTCGGAAGCGAGCGGATCGCGCTCTGGAGCGCGCGCTCAGAAGCACTCTCGGGTTCGATGAGCTTCTCAGCGAGAAGAATGTTCTCTGGGTACGCGAGGAGAAGGCCGAGGAAGAGTTCGGTCGTCGAATACGGCTCGGAGATTTTTTTGGAATTTGTGGAGAGAAGCGGCCTCGGCTCCTCACTGCGTCGCAAATCATCCTGCAGTGCTGTCACACTTGTCTCGAGGGCTCCCGCGGCTTCTCTGAGTGCCTGCTCCTTCTCCACGGCGGAGGGAATACATTGGAGGAGGGGAATGATGCGTCGCAGTGCCTCCCGTTTCTCTGTTTTCTCCGTTCGCATGCTTTCAAACACGGAGGTGAGGTACGGCTCGCCACTGCTTTCCAGGCTTGCTTTGAGTTCCACCGGAGTCTTGAGCGCGCACTCATCGGGATCTTTTCCCTGGGGAATGCTTACGACGTGGACTGTAATGTCTTGCTTTCGCGCAAGAAGGTATGCGCGTTCCGCAGCGTCCCGTCCTGCGCGATCGGCATCGAGGCAGAGCGTAATGCGCGGGGCATACCGCTTGAGGATGAGCGCGTGCTGCTCCGTGAGTGCCGTCCCTGAGACCGCAACGACATTGCGAACCCCGACCTTATGACATGCGAGCACATCGAAGTATCCCTCGACGAGGATGATGTTCTTTTGTTCCCGAATGCCCTCTTTTGCATGCGAGAGCCCGAAGAGCGCGGTCGATTTATTGTAGAGGGGGCCGTCGGGGGAATTGATGTATTTCGCGCTTGCGCCTGCTTCCGCTTGTGAGGCTTTCGGGAGAAGTCTCCCTCCAAAACCGATGAAGTTTCCCATGTGATCGCTAATCGGGAACATGATCCGGTTCCGGAAGCGATCGTAGATGCGTTCCTCCTGCAGCTCTTTCTGGACGCCGAGTCCTGCCGCGAGAATTTCCTTGCGACTGAAGCCGAGTTTCAGGAGTTGCGTGTAGGTCGCATCGAAAGAATCGGGTGCGAATCCGATGCGAAATTCACTGAGAAGTGTCGGAGGCACCTGTCGCTCCGCGAGGTACTGCATAGCCACCTCATTCTTCCGCAATTCTTCCGTAAAAATTTTCGCTGCCGCATCGAGGCACGAGCGGAATCTCTCTTTTTCATCCCGTGGCGTCGAGGTTGGCTTCTCTTTCGGCAATGCCACACCGGTCTTCTCCGCAAGATCCCGGAGCGCTTCAGAGAAGCCGACGTTCTCGATTTTCTGATAGAAACTGAAGATATCGCCGCCGCTCTGACAGGCGAAGCAGTACGCGATGCCTTTCTGCGGGGAGATGAGGAGACTGGGGTGCGTATCATTGTGGAAGGGACAGACGGCTTTCAGCGTCCTTCCCTTCTGCTGCACGGCACAATACTCACGGACGAGTTCTTCGATCGAGAGCCGAGCTTTGATTTCGGAGATGGGGTCCATGCGTGGGAGTCCGAGTATAGCAGGATGCGATTATTGAAGCTGCTGCAGCAGCGTGCGATCGAGGCGGTTCCGAAGGGTGCCGCCCCCGGCTCGCCCCAAGCCGATTGGAAGGTCGCGCCACCGGAGAATTTGGTCACCTGCGAGTGCGGGATCGCAGGGAAGGTCTTTTCCTCGGAGAAGTTCTGCAAGCTCAGGGTCGGTGATGTCGCGAATGTTCTTTGTTGCACGATTTCCACGGAGCATCACGAGGTCATTCGTGATCCGTAGCAGCGGTTCATGAACCGCTGCTCCTTTGATACGTTTCGCAAATGGAAGGCCGATCGAATAATCGCGCAGAGGAAGTGGGAAGTTTGCTGCGTCTTCATTCGTGAGAAGAATGAGATTTCCCCGTTCGAAGAGGTATTCACCGTCCTCAAGAAATGAGGTGCCAAAGTGTTCCTCGAGGACGTGCCGGATTCTTTGCACTTCAGCCTCCCTCAATTTCTGCTCAAGAAACGGAACAGCTTCCATGGGAAGCACCTCTCGTGTCGGCGCAATCTTCTGGAGCACGGCGCAGAAGAAGCCTTCGGTATCGTAGGTCTGGGGCCAGAGGCGTAAAGAAGGAATTAGGAATTTGGAATTAGGAATTAAGATTTTTTGTACCGAATGAGAGTCTTCCGCAGCTTTTCCTAAACGTATTCCTAATTCTTGATTCTTGATTCTTAATTCTTGTATATCCACCGCTTCCACCTTCCCCGCAAATTTCTCCAGCATCTCTGCAACAATGAGCTCGTTTTCTTCTGGTGTCAGCGTGCAGGTGCTGTAGACGATACGGCCGCCCACCTTCGCTGCGTGAATGCCGGCTTCGAGGAGACGACGCTGGATACTTGCGAACTTCTCGATCTTCTTCGGGTGCGAGAATGCCGCGGCACCCGGATCTTTCCGGAAGATTCCCTGCGCGGAACACGGTGCATCGACGAGCACGCGATCGAATCTCTCGGTCATGTGTTTCCCGAACCACTCGCCTTCCTTTTTCGTGACGATGGCATTCGTCACTCCCGAGCGGTGCAGCGCCTGCTTGAGGACCCAGAGACGTTTTTCCTGCGTGTCATTGGCGATGATGACGCCCCTCACCCTGTCCCTCTCCCGCGGGGAGAGGGGATCGGTCATCGCTGCCTGCCCACCGTAGTCTCCTCGGGAGCGAAGGTGGGCCGCAATCTGGGTCGTCTTGCTTCCCGGAGCCGCACACAGATCGAGCACTGCGTCTCCCGGCTGCGGATCAAGAAGCTCTACCGGGAGCATCGATGCTGCTTCCTGAATGTAGGTGTGACCGAGCTGATGGAGAAGATCGCGACCGAAGGCCACTTCTACGTCATGCTGAGCCTGTCGAAGCACCACAAAAAATCCCTCCCTGCACCACGATACTTCTTCCAATTTCCACTTCTTCTCCTCCGCCCATTTCTTGAAAGCATCAACCGAACTCTTGAGCGTGTTCACCCGCACGCTTTTACGAAGGGGTTTTCCCGATGCCTCCTTGAGAGCACGGAGATCGGTGAAAGGGGCGTAGCGGTCGAAGATCCTGAGCGGAGTTGAAGGGTCGAGGGGATGAGCGCGCATGGAGCTTTGACTGGGTGAAAAAATACTCTACAGTGATCCTTGTGCTAAAGGCTAGAGAACTCGTAGAGAATGTTACAGGGGAACATCTCATTGGCATGGAAGGCAGCGGTCTCCGACCGCATGCAAAGACACTCTCCACTTTTCGTCAATGGAGAGATCGCAAAATACGAGCAATTTTTCTGAAAGAAGATGTCCAAAAAGAAATAGGGCTTGCGATGGCCGATCTCACACCTTCATCTCACATGCCTGAAGAGTATGTTGAGTGGCTCAAAAGGACTCGTTGCTTTTGGTATCTTCACAGTCGTCCAGATGTGAATGAGATTTTTGATTTCTGCGATCGTTGGGAAACGGACACGCACGCCTCCATCAGAAAATTACTCCTTCAGCCCGATTAGATAACCAAACTCACCCTTCGACATGCTCAGGGTCAGTCTCTATATGACGAGACTGACCAGTTTCCCTTTGATGTACAGTTCCTTTTTCACCTTCTTCCCCTCAAGGTACTTTTGCACATTCTCATGTGTTTTTGCCTGCCGGAGGACATCTGCTTCCGCTGTGTCAGCGGGTACCGTGATCTCTCCACGAACTTTTCCATTGATCTGGATGGCAATCGTTGCTCTCTCTTCGACGATCTTTGCGGGGTCGTAGGTGGGCCAGGGCTGCTGGATGATGAATCCCTCGATACGCTCCGCCGTGTCACCCCGAGTGTCGCCGCTCTCTCCCTCGATATGTGCCTCGACAAGCTCGGCACTACTCGGGATGACACAGAGCGGCGATGTATCGAGGGGCGGGATGACACCGTGGAACGCTTCCCACAGTTCCTCCGCGAGATGCGGAGCGAGGGGGGCGAGGAGTTTCGTGAACGTTGTTGCAGTTTCCATTGTCACGGATCCCACTTCCTCCGCGACATTCAGGAAAATCATGAGAGTGGAGAGAGCAGTATTGAAATGGAGCTTTTCGATGTCCTCAGTGACTTTCTTGATGCTCTGATGCAGCAGTCGCGCGATCATTGGGTTCTCTTTTATTAATTCTTGATTCTTAATTCTTAATTCTGACATGAAGTACGCATGCACGCGCTTCGCGAACCGCGCAATCCCGGTGATCCCCGTATCGCTCCAGTCGCCGCCTTCCGTGAAGGGTCCCATGAACATGAGGTACATGCGGAAGACGTCACTGCCATAGCGCTCGACGAAGCCGTCCGGAGAAACGACGTTCCCTTTGGATTTGCTCATCTTCGCGCCTTTATTCGTGATGACGCCCTGGTGGACGAGACGCTGGTACGGCTCTTCATGGCTCACAAAACCGAAATCCTTCAGAGCCATCTGCACGAAGCGCGCGTAGATGAGGTGCATGCATGCGTGCTCGGCGCCACCAATGTACATGTCGACTGGGAGCCATCGCTCCTCGATCTTCGGAGCGATGAGCGAGCAATTGACAATTGACTTTTGACATTTGACCCCATACCCAGGTGT
>CAYIRQ010000026.1:9800-13434 GCA_964365905.1 uncultured Candidatus Peribacteria bacterium | reverse complement strand
AGCCGCGAGTATGGACAACACCGGTGGTTACGGTGGGGAATGGGGAATTACGAAAAAAGGGTTGTTGACATGCCAATTATTCATTGTATGATTTGCACATCGCTTCCAGCCTGCATCAGTATGAGGCCGAACCGACGATGCCCATCGGGGAAGAGGGGCATCCTGTGATTCCAGGGAAACCCGAACACCATCGTTCGGAAGAGGGAGGGCGGACGCATCCGACTGGTGTTTGCGAAACATGCATCGGAGATACGCACGCTGACTGCGTTGCAATTGTCTCAAAAAGAACATCGGATGCGGAGCTTCTCATGAACTATGGCAATGGAGACGAGAGTGCATTCACGGAGCTTGTCCATCGTCATGAGGGAAATCTTCTGAGTTATCTTCGACGGCGCCTCGGAGACGCAGCTCTCGCTGAGGATGTGGCTCAGGCTACGTGGCTCCAAGTACACAGGAAGTGGGATCAATTCGACTCAGAGAAAAAGTTTTGCCCTTGGCTATTCACCATTGCAAATCATCAGGCCATTGACGCCTTGCGAAGAAAGGGGAGGCGCAAGGAAGTGAGCTTCGACGAACGGCCGGCAGACATCGAAGGCGACGAACCATTTGCTTCGCTCTTTAGCGACAGAGAACAAACGCCCGATGGCGTCCTTGAAGAGCGGGAGTCACGGGAATGGATCAAAGATGCCGTGTGTTTCCTTCCGACCCCCTTGCAATCGGTTGTCGTGTTGGCCTACTACCAAGGAAAAAAGTATCGGGAGATCGCGGACGAGCTTTCCATCCCGAGCGGAACGGTAAAATCACGCTTGCATCAGGCGGTGCTTCGTCTCCGGAAAGCGTGGAATGTATGGGAAGGGGGCGATGGAACGCAAAAACAGACGAGGGGTTTGTTACACAAGCTTCTCCAAACGTCCTGCGATCCTCATAGAGCCTGTCCCGGAGTCCGCACGGAAGTAGCCTGATAATCCACGATGAGTTTTCCCAGCAAGTGATCCACTTCATGTTGCACAACGCGCGCATCGAAATCCGCGAGCTCGAGTTCCTGTTCCGCGCCCCTCTCTGTTCGAAAGCGAACGACGATTTCCCGCGCGCGGGGGACGAAGAGCCAGATATCGGGCAAGCTGAGACAACCTTCTTCTCCCAGCACTTCTTCCGTGGAACGCCAGAGAATCTCGGGATTCACGAGCGTGGTGAATATTCCCCCGATTTTTGCGACGGTGACCGCGGAGGATACGTTGATCTGTGGCGCTGCAAGCCCCGCCCCTTTGACGGCTTCCACCGTTTCATGCAGATCACGTACGAGTTTGGAGAGATCCTTCCCGAACGAGAGAACGCGTGCCGCGCGTGCGCGTAAAACGGGGTTATCTTTTCCGGTGATAATGGTTCTTATCGCCATAAAGAGGCACGCTGTGACTCTCTGTGAGATTTACGAGAGGCTTGCTTCGTCTTTCCGGCCGCCATGGGCGCCGCACGTTCTCTGAGCTCCGCGAGGGTGCGGATCTTCCCGACCTCAAGCAATTTCAAAAACACCTTCGCCGTGAGGATCACGTCGGGAAGAGCGTGGTGGCGATCCTGGGGGAGAGGGAACCCTAGTCGTAACGCGAGGACGTCGAGAGTATGCCGATATTCATGAGGTTGTACATTGCGACTGAGACATAAGGTGCATAGACATTCTGGAAGATCAATATACCCCCAGCATCCTTCTTTTTCCGCCATCAGAAATCCCATGTCGAACTCCGCATTGTGCGCAATGAGGAGAGAACCTTCCGCAAAGGAAAGGAACCGCGGAAGAACCTCCTCGATGGGAGGAGCCTTCGACAATTCCTGCTCTGGAATTCTGTGGACTGCCTTCGCTTCCCACGGGACCGTTCTTTGCGGATTCACATACGAACTGAAGGTCAGGTTGTCCTGAACAATGCCTCCCTCGATCCGCACTCCCGCGACTTCCACGATGCGATCCCCACCCAAAGAGTTGAGTCCGGTAGTTTCAACGTCAAAGACGGTGAATGTCGTATCCGCAGGAAACATGATGGTGCAACTATACGTTTCTTCCGGTGACTGTGGAAAGAAGCTGAAAGGAAGTCCCTCGGAAAACGCCGTTTTCAACGCCGCATTCCGGAGAGGGGATTCCATGGGCTCATTCTTCGTACTCTGTGTTTCTGCGGTTGAATCGGGGGTTTCCACCGGGAATTCCACATGATTTCCATAGGACCTGCTTGAGTACAAAAACTGTACTTTGGCTGTCTTCCTGCCAATTTTCGAGTACAAAATAGGTTCCTTCACAATTTTTCCACAGGGTAGTCCACAGGGATGGGATACCGAACAAGGTGTCTCTACGACGACGATTTTATTGATTTGGATTAAATATCTTCTCACAGCATAATAGACGCATGAAATTTTCTTGCCGGACGGAGGACCTTCTGGGGGCCGTAAGCACCGTCAGTAGAGCTATCGGGGGCCAACAAGCTCTCCCTATTCTTGGAAACATCCTCTTCACGACCGAAGGTAAGCGTTGCACGTTAAGCGCAACAAATCTAGAATTTTCCATTATTTCCTACATCGATGCGGAAGTGGAGAATGAAGGATCGATTACTGTACCCGCGAAAGCCATTCAAAACTTTGCGCAATATTGCACCAGCGATGAGGTTCTCTTTGAAACAAGTGAAGATTCGCAACTCAAATGCTTCTCTAAAAAAACAAAAACCGTCATTGCGGGGGAGCCGGCAAGCGAGTATCCGACAATCACTCCCATCCAAAAAGAAGCACTCCTCACCGTGAGTGATAAGGAGTTTTTCAATGCAATCCACCACACCGCGTTTGCATCAGCCCGTACCACCGCGCGGCCAGTACTCTCCGGTGTGTATTTCCGTGCCGCAAAAGACGAGCTCGTTCTGGTGGCGACCGACAGCTACAGACTTTCAGAATACAAACTTCAAGTGATGGAAAAACAGGGAGAGATTAATTGCATCGTCCCCATGAAAGTCCTCGTGGAAATTATGGCGATTATCTCGGGTTCGCTCCGGGAGAGGGGGGGAGGGGATGAAAGGTCGGATAAGGACAAGGGAAGGCCCACGAGCATCACCCTCAGCGCCCAACAGATCGAAGTGGTGATCGGGAAGACCAAGGTTCTCTCCCGTCTCATTGACGGCACATTCCCCAATTATGAACAAATTCTCCCTGCGAATGCTTCCACAACAGTTTCCTTCTCCCTGCCGGAACTTCTTACGGACGTGAAACGCATGCACTACTTTGCGAAGGAGAGTAACAACAACCTCATCTTCACAATTTCCCCCAAGGAAGCACTCATTCAGACGCAGCGGACGCAAATTGGCCGGGATGAATCACAGATCGGAGCGGAAGTTCAAGGGGAAAAAAATAAAATTGCTCTCAGCTCCTCTTACCTCCTCGATTTTCTCTCCCACGTGGACGCAGAAGAGGTGCGCATGGAACTTACCGATAAAATGCACCCTGCGCTCTTCCGGGTCCCCTCCATGCCGAATTTCCTTCACCTCATCATGCCGCTTCGTCTCATAGAGGAGTAATCCCCGGTGGTACACCGTGGTACAATGGGGAAGGAAAGAGGGAGGGTCGTGGCATCTCCCACGACTCAATCACCATTCTTCGTACGCAATGA
>CAYIRQ010000026.1:0-9700 GCA_964365905.1 uncultured Candidatus Peribacteria bacterium | reverse complement strand
GAGGGAGGGTCGTGGCATCTCCCACGACTCAATCACCATTCTTCGTACGCAATGAAACCATCCCTTCTCCTCGGTGCAACGATGCACCAGGATCTCCTGCAGCTTCTCCTCGCAAGAAGAGCTCTCACCGTGTCCGGGACTGCGAATGAAACAGCGAAAGCACTCCTCATTGGACGCCTCTTTGAGCTTGCGCCACGGAAGATGACCCTCGTGACGCAGAACCGCCGTAGTCGCGATGCACTTGCTCAGTGGTGTTCTTTCTTCGGCGTCCCGGTGCACGTGCTCGCAGCACCCCAGCGGGAGGAGGAACTCACAATCGAGCAACTTGCCCTTTTTCTCTCCCATATCGTTTCGTCAGAAGCAAAAGTTCTCTTTCTCGATCTCGAAACATGGGCGCGTCCCTTTCCCTCCCTTGCGGGAATGGAGCGGCAGAAACTCCTTCTCAAAAAAGGGGAGCGCGTCGATAGCACGCGACTCTTTGAGGGTCTTTTGAGTCGTGGGTATCATCACACGGAGGGCGCACATATTCTTCCTGGTGAGTATCGCAAGGTAGGAGATACGCTCAGTATATTTCCTCTTCAGGATAATCACCCATCAGAGATCCGCTTTTCTTTCGAGGAGATTGAAGAAATTCGTTCGATGTCCGATCGCCGTCATGAGGCTCTGGAGATCTACCCAGCCTCTTGGGAAGAGGAAGAGTTGCTCATCGAACAACTCCCCAAGGATTCTCTACTCATTCTCGATGAGATTGCTGAAGAGGGCGAGAGCACCGACGCCCCTGTTCCAGTGCTCACATTCACGGCGTTCCCACAGTCAGAGGAGAATCACATGCATGTGCGCTACCTCTCCGTTCTCAAATTCTATACACTCCCTGATTTCCTGAATGATCTTCGGGATAAGCTGGAACAGGAATGGGCCCTTCTCATCGTGACGAAGCGAGCGGAGGAACTGAGGGGCATTTTAGAAGAGGAGCGTATTGCCATTGCTGAACCCGGAACATGTGAGCGTGGAAAAATTGCCATTGAAGATGCTTCCGCCATCGACGTGCTCCCGCACTCGCTGCAGAACCCCGACTTGCGCTCTGCGATGCTCACCGACCGCGAAATTTTCACTCTACGAAGAGAGAGCAAACAACGCTCCATTCAAAAACTGGCGCTCGATTTCATCACGTCCCTGCAGCCCGGGGACTTCGTGGTTCACATGGATCATGGGATCGGGCGCTTCGCCGGCATTACCCAGAAGACGGTGGATGGAATCACCCGGGAGTATCTTGAGTTGCAGTATGCAGGGACGGACAAATTGTTCATCCCCATCGATCAGGCGGATAAATTGAGCAAGTTTGTTCATGAAGAGGGAGAGGAGCCAGTCCTCTCGCGCCTGGGATCTCTCGAATGGAAGCGAACGACGGAGAAAGTGCGTGAGGAAACGAAGAAAGTGGCAAAAGAACTTCTCGAGCTCTATGCGAATAGAGCGCGAGCAAGCGGGCACGCCTTCCCTCCGGATACGGGTGCACAGAAGCGCTTCGAGGAAAGCTTCCCGTATACAGAAACCCCCGGTCAGATCAAAGCCATTCAGGACATCAAGCGGGATATGGAATCCCCGCATCCTATGGACCGTCTCATTTGCGGTGATGTGGGATTTGGAAAAACCGAAGTCGCATTGCGTGCGGCGTTCAAGGCAGTGCAGGCCGGAAAACAGGTGGCGTTCATTTCCCCCATCACGATTCTTGCGAATCAACATTTTCATACGCTCATCAAACGCGCGGAGGGCTTCTCCGTTCGCAGTGAAATGCTCAGTCGCTTCCGGACGCCGAAAGAGCAAAAAGAAATTTTAGAGAAACTGCGCAAGGGGGATCTCGACATTGTCGTGGGGACGCATCGCCTTCTGCAGGACGACGTGAAATTTTTCAATCTCGGTCTTGTGCTCATCGATGAGGAGCAACGCTTCGGCGTGAAGCAGAAAGAGAAACTGAAGGCGCTGCGCGCTACCGTGGATATCCTCACGCTCACGGCCACACCAATCCCGCGGACGCTGAATCTCAGTCTGCACAAACTGCGGGACATCACGACGATCACTACCCCACCCCCCGGTCGTCTCCCGATCATTACAGAAGTGCGGCGCTACTCCGATGTTCTCATCCGACAGGCTATTCTTGCGGAAATCAAACGCGATGGGCAGGTGTACGTGCTCCATAACAGAGTGGAGACGATCGATGCATTCGCAGAAAAACTGCGCAGTCTGATTCCGGAAGCTTCATTCATCGTTTCCCATGGCCAGCTCAAAGCGGAAGAACTCGAGAAGAGAATTCTGGAATTCAAAGACTGGAAGTATTCCGTGCTTGTGAGCTCAACAATCATCGAGAATGGGATTGATCTTCCGCGCGCGAATACCCTCATCGTAAACGAAGCAGAACATTTTGGCCTCTCGCAGCTCTATCAACTTCGCGGACGCGTCGGTCGCGGGAAAGTCCAGGCCTTTGCGTACTTTCTCTATCACACACGGAAACTGAGCGACGATGCTAAGAAGCGCCTCCGTGCAATCGTCGAAGCATCTGAACTTGGCTCCGGCTTCCAGATTGCCATGCGCGATCTCGAAATCCGCGGCTCTGGCGAAATCCTTGGAGCAAATCAATCGGGACACATGAAAACCGTTGGCGTGAGTCACTTCCTTCGTCTTCTCAAGCAGGCAGTCGAAGAACTCAAGGCGGGAGCAGCCCCCGCTGAACTCGAGGACATCACGACGGAAATCAATCTTCCGATCGAGGCCTTCATTCCTCCCTTTTACATCCCCGAGGAGGACGAGAAAATCTCCATGTACCAAAAACTCGCGGGATGCGAAGAGGAGGGACTTCTCCAGGAATTTGAGAAGGATCTTCTTGAAGAGTACGGAAAACCGCCGCCGCAGGCTCAAAACCTCTTCCGCGTTCTTCGTCTTAAGATGGCGGCGCGAAAAGCGGGCATCCTTCGTATCAAGACGGAGGAGGGAGATGGCGGCAGAGACATCGTGTTGACGTTGGCTCTCCGCGTAACGGCAGAACATATCATCCCGCTCCTCGCGAAGATGCCGCAATGGCGTGTGAGCGGATCCGCCCTCCGCATCGCCGAAAGGCATCTGGGAGCGGATTGGTTTCAGGGTATACATGAGAGCGCGGAACTTCTCATTCCGAAGAAGCCCCTCAAGAAGTCAGCCTAACTCACCTCCGTCCACACTTTCTTTTCCACCTTCTTTCCGCCTCGAATGAGGGTGTATGTTCCAATACTGATGCATGCAAGACCGAGGATCCCCTGCACGACTGGCCATCGATTGATATCGAGCGGGGCAAGCGCGTCGTAGACCTGTGGAACGGCAAGGAGAACGCCGGAGAGAATGAAAAGGAGGCCGAGGAGAGAGCGCATGGGAGTGGGAGTAACGGAATAACAGAGTAACAGGAAGATGCCAGAAATGCTCGTCCCCGTTGTTCCGATATTCCGGTAGTCTGTTACTCTAGTCCACGATGAAAATCTCCCTCAATTGGCTTACAGATTTCGTCGAATTCACGGAGAAAGATCCGCAGCGCATTGCGGATCACCTCACGGTTGCAACCGCGGAAGTGGAATGGGTGGAGATGCAGGGAGCCCTTCTTGACCGGTGCGTTGTGGGAAGGGTGGCGGAACTCCAGAAGCATCCGAACGCAGATAAGCTCTCACTCTGCACCGTCGAAACGGATCAGGGAAAGAAGAAAGTTGTGTGTGGCGGCACCAACCTTCGGGAAGGCATGCTTGTCGCGTTCGCGCACGTGGGCGCAAGAGTGAAATGGCACGGAGAGTCCGTTCAGGAGATCGTCAGGGCGAAAATTCGGGGTGAGGAGAGCGAGGGAATGGTTTGCGCCGCGGAGGAACTCGATCTCGTAAGCCAATTTCCCGCGAAGCCGGAGCATGGAGCGCGGCCGATTATGGATCTCGGAGATGCATTCGCAGTCGGGCAGTCTCTGCGCGCGGCGCTGCAGCTGAATGACGTCATTTTCCACATCGATAATCACGCGATCACGCATCGCGCTGATCTTTTTTCGCATATCGGCATTGCGCGGGAGTGCGTGGCGCTCGGGATGGCACGATGGAAGAAGAGGCCAGTATTTAAGATTCCCCGTTTCACCAAAGCTGCGGTTCCTTTCAAATTTATTGTAGAAGAAAAAAAGCTCATGCCCCGATACTGCGCCTGCACGATTGATATCGATAACCTGGGAGAGACGCCGGAGTGGATGAAACGGAGGTTGCATGCGGTCGGTTGGCGATCACTGAATCTCCCCATCGACATCACGAACTACGTCGCGAGTGAAGTGGGGGTTCCCCTCCACAGTTTCGATGTTCGTGACATTCGCGGCACGGTTCATATGCGCAAGGCAAAGAAAGGAGAGAAGATTGTCACGCTGGATCGAAAGGAGTTTTCACTTCCCGAAGGAGCCCTCATTCTCAGTGACGATGAAGGGATCTTTGACCTTCTGGGAATCATGGGAGGCCTGCGAAGCTCGATGAAGGAGGGCACGAAGCACATGTATCTCCACAGTGCGAGCCTCGACCCTCTCTCGATCCGCCGTACCGTGATTGCGACAGGTCACCGCACGGACGCTGCAACTGTCTATGAGAAAGGAGTTCAGCCTATTACTACGGAGCAAGGCTTCTATCGAGCTCTGGAGCTTTTCCTTGCACATGTGCCCGGTGCACGTGTCACGTCCCGTATGGAGTCGAGCGGGGAAAATGGCCGAGCAAAAGCGCTCGTACTCTCTGTCTCCGGGACATCATCACTCCTTGGGAAGGAAATCACCGCTAAGGAAGTCACGAAGTCACTTTCGAACCTTGAATTCTTTGTGAAGAAAAAAACAGGGGATCTGCTCCATGTCACTCCTCCTCTCCACCGTCTCGGAGATATTCGCATCCCGGCAGACCTCGTAGAGGAAGTCGCGCGCATGCAGAGATTCGATCTCGAAGAGCCCACTCCCCCCACTGCGAGCATCCGACCGCCATCGAAAGATCCACGACTCTCGCGTATGCGATCTACCCTTAAGGAAGAGGGCTTCCGCGAAATCGTCACACTCTCACTTCTCGGGGAAGCCCTCCTGCGGAAGAGCGGATTCGACACGCACAACCTGCGCGAGCTCGAAAATCCTCTGGGAGAAGATCTCAAGTACCTTCGTCCGTCTCTCCTCCCACACCTTCTCGAAATTGCATTGAAAAATCTTGAGCTCGAGGATGAGAGTCTCCACTTTGAAGTCGGACATGTGTTTGAGGAGGAAAAAGAGGAAATTTCCCTCATGCTCCTTGTTGCGGAAAGACATGCAGGGACATTGGGGGAAGAGCCGTTCCTGCGCGCGAAACAGGCGCTGAACGCACTTTTCTCCGCGATGCATTACGCGCCGTCGTTTGAGAGTCAGAAGACGGGGGCTTCGTATACACATCCCGCGAGAGTCCTTTCCCTCCTCGTGGACGGGAAGTACGTTGGGGAACTCTTTGAAGTTCATCCAAACGTCTCTCGCACGTTTGGGTTTCGTGAGCGCGTTGCCGCTGCGGAACTTTCCCTCTCCAAACTTCTCTCACTTCCCTGGAAAGACACGACGCTTCGATCGATCCCGCAGTTTCCTTCCATTCGATACGATACGACCGTTCCTGTCCCCACGAACGTATCCACTTCATCACTGCTCGCAGCCGCAAAGAAGACAAGTCCGCTGCTGCAGGACGTCCGTATCCACAATCTCTATCAGCGGCAGAAGGGCGAACAGCGGCATATCACTTTCCGTTGCATCTACAGCTCTCCCGATCGGACGCTCACGGAGGAAGAGGTAAAACCGGTTCATGCACTCGTGGAAAAAATACTTCACGGATAGCACCTGTAAAGGTTTCCCTGTCCCTCGTTTGCTTGTTTTCTGGATCTCGAACAGCGGATGCGGTGCATGTTTCGTGGTAGCATCTCACCAATGAAATTCCCGCCTTTCCCTTTCATCGTCCTTGACACCGAGACGACGGGGCTTTTTCCAAGGAAGGATCACATTCTCGAGCTTGCGATCGTGCGTGTCGAGGCCGTGGAAGTCGTTGCGGAATTTGATTCCCTCTATAGCGTCGAGGGCGACATCCCGCCGCATGTACAGGTTCTCACGCGCATTCGCCCCGGAGATCTCGCGGGGAAGCAGCCGATCACGTTTGATTTCCCGAAAATTCAGAAACTTCTCGATGGCGCGATCATCATCGGTCACAACATCGGATACGATCTTTCGATGCTCACGGGGGACGGATTTCCCATGGAGGAACCACCGTGGATCGATACGGCGATGCTTGCATCCCTTCTCTTCCCGGAGCTTGAAAGCTGGTCTCTCGGGTACCTGAGTACCGTTCTCTCCCTTCCCCATGAGCCGAAACACCGTGCCCTGGGGGACGTTCACGCAACGCTGCAACTCTTTTCCAAAGAATGGGAACGGCTCATGTCGCTTCCCATGGATATGCAGAAGAAGATGCAAGCACTCGCGGAACGCGGACCGGGGGGGTATGCAGCACTCTTCAGCGCACTCGATCATTCCGCGGGAAAGACGATCCCTTCCTGGGCGGTGGGACACAGAAAGAAACGAGCTCTGCGCAGCGGTACCGTCCAGGATGCGCTCACAAAAATTTCTCTGCAGAGTGAATCTGGGGAGCCGGAACTGTTTCTTACGCGTGTTCCCGCCTCCCCTTTCTTCCTGCCCGATCTTCTCCGGAGCTTGCCCAAGGCCTCTTCCAGGCGCTGGATCGCGGTCAAGAACCTGGAAGCCACTCTCCGCACCATCAGTGAAGAACTGCAGGCAGAGCACACCATTCTCTTCCCGCCGGGGCATTTGCTGGAACCGGGTTCTCGTGCCACATTTCTCGCACAAGCAGCATTTACGGCTCCGGAGGTCACGCTTGGGCTGAAACTCCTTCTCTTTGCGCCGAATGTGCTCTCCGATCTTCCTATCCACTCCGAAGAATACGACGTATGGAAAGCAAAGATTGCCTGCACCGCACTCTCACCGTTCTATGAAGAGAAGCGAGATGCTGCAAAGGGGACGATTCTTCTCGATCACCAACAACTTCTTGAACTCTTGCAGGAGGAGAAGGGCCCTCAGAGTGGTGAGGAGGTGATTATCGATGACGCTTCGATGCTCGAGGACACTGCAACGAAAGCTGCCCGATGGCTCGTGCCGCTCGACGTCCTTCGTGCTGGAGCTGAGGGAGCTGATCCGGCGCTCACCAGGCTTCTTGATCTGCTTGAAGTCTGGGTTGGTCGAGTGCGAGGCGAACTCACCATTCGATACCTCGTGGAGGCAGACTTAAAAACTCCCGAAACGCGGGGGTTGCAAGAGCGGCTGAAGGAAGTTCTGAAACTTCCTCTCACGGAGCAGGTGCGCACATATCTTTTTGATCTTCAAAATTTCCTGACCCCAGAGCGATTAGAAGGACGCCTCGCCTGGATGGAACTCTTTCGCGACGGGACGCAGGTACTCCAGTCCGTTCCGGAGAATGTCGCTTCGCTCCTCTGGGAGATTCTCTACGATCGATGTTGCACTCTTCTCCTGCTCCCCCCGGGAGGTCGGACAGGATTTCCTGCGATCGTGCCGCGACAGATTGATGTGCGTGAACTCTCCTTCGATACAAAGAAAGACAATCAGCCGCCGCTCGCGTATGCCGATCCACGGCTGACGCTCGATCGTCTTCTCGCACATGCAGAGGGAAAGATTATTGCACTTCTTCCCAGCAAGAGAGTTATTGAGCAGCTTTTTATCAAGTACACGGAGGTCCTCGAAGAACGAGGGGTCACTCTCATTGCTCAAGGATTCAGCGGTGGTCAGGGAAGAATGCAGGCGGAGTTTCTTGCCGCGCAGAATGCCATCTGGCTCCTCACGCCGTGGATGTACGAAGGAATCGAGCTTCCACCCGAAAGCGTCGATCACCTCTGGATTACAGCCCTTCCCTTTGATCATCCGTCGCACGCCGTCCTGAGCCGCCGGGCAGAACGTTACGAGAAGCCGTTTGAAGAGTATCTTCTCCCTCGACTGTTCCATCGTCTTTTTCGTATTCTGCGAACGTACACTGGCCATCGTACAGAAGACGGAGGAGTACTCATCCTCGATGACCGTGTCCGCATCAAAGACTATGGCGTGCGTGTGCGGCAATACCTGAAGGATCTGACAAGTGAATGACCCCGATCACAGAAGTTTCTCCAGAACCCCGAGAATGGGACTGACGATCAGTGTTATCCACCAAACGAGGAGGGGGATGCCAAGAAGTCGTTCTGCAACGAGAAGAATGAGAAGAAGAATCGGCCCCTGCCGCAAGAACGTTTCGTACTGCCTTTCGTAACGCCAGGGAATGAAAACAGCGAGGATCTTGCTTCCATCGAGCGGAGCAACAGGGAGGAGGTTGAATGCCATGAGACCCAGATTGAGGAAAAGCATGTTCTCGCTGAACTCACGGAAAAATTGTGCGACTCCAAAACTCACCGAAACATGCATCGCTTCAAAAAGAAGAATTCCCAGCGCGGTGGCAATTGCGAGGAGTAGATTGCTGACGGGACCCGCGAGGGCGGTGAGCGTGACGCCGGATTTTACGTTACGAAAAGCCCGCGGGTCGATCGGCACGGGCTTTGCCCACCCAAATCCAACAGCGAGGAACATGAGCATACCGAGCAGATCAATGTGCGCGAGGGGATTCAGGGTGATGCGCCCTTCATCCTTCGCCGTGCGATCCCCTAGCCAGAGCGCGACGAGGCCATGAGCGCTTTCGTGGACCGAGAGCGCAAGGAGCATCGCGAGGATGAAGGGGGGGGTGAGATGGGACATGGCCTATGGCGACAATTGACTGTTGACCTTTGACAATTGGCGAATATTTCCTTGGAAAACGTGCGTTCATCTCTATACTCCCACAGTCAACAGTCAATTGTGAACTGTTCATTGTCTTATACATGCCCCGCGTTTGCATCAAAACCGGCAAGCGCCCCAGTTCCGGTCAGAACCGGAGCCACTCGCTTCGGGCGACAAAGCGCAGGTTCATCCCCAATATTCAGGTGAAGCGCGTGTTCGACCCCGCAACGGGAACGTACCGGAAAATGAAAGTTTCTGCGGCATACTTACGGACCCTTGCGAAAATGTTGCGGGAAGGGAAGACTACTCTCTGACATGAAGGAAAACACCCATCGTTTCATTGTGACTCTTCTCGTTGTGGTGCCGCTCCTTTCGACGGTGTTTGCGATGACTCTCCTCTGGAAGAAGATGTTTTTCGCAGAGGATCTGATTCTCCTCGGCGTCTTCTATGTTCTCACGGGAATTGGCGTGGCGGTCGGTTACCATCGCATGCTGACGCACCAGAGTTTTGAAGCGCCGTCATGGCTCCGCGGACTCCTGCTTATGTTGGGGTGTATGGCATTCGAGGGCCCTCCCGTGAACTGGGCATCGACCCATATCAAGCACCATGCACATTCTGATACCGAAGAGGATCCCCATAGTCCTCTTGCGGGGTTCTGGTATGCGCATCTTGGGTGGCTCTTTGTGATGCGGGATTACGCGGAGGAAGAGCGCACCTATGGAGCGCATCTCCTGGGGGACAAGGTCGTCATGTTTGTCGATCGTTTTGCGCCCCTCTGGATGATTGCGAGCGTTGTCCTTCCGGGACTCATTGGCGGATGGACCGGCTTGCTCTGGGGAGGATTTGTGCGGATTTTCCTC
>CAYIRQ010000025.1:7075-13847 GCA_964365905.1 uncultured Candidatus Peribacteria bacterium | reverse complement strand
AAATCAATGGGCGGCACTTTGTGCCGCCCACGATCTGGCTCTCAAAAAGCCAAAAAGTTTTGTCTTGGTGCCGAGGGAGGGAATCGAACCCTCACACCTTGCGGTACGCGATTTTGAGTCGCCTGTCCGGCGTAGCTGCTTTCGCAGCGAAGACGGATGCGCGCCTGCCTGCGTGCCGAGGTCGGTTGGTGCCACGGGTGGGAATTGAACCCACACTCCCTTGCGGGAACGCGATTTTGAGTCGCGCGCGTCTGCCAGTTTCGCCACCGTGGCACGTTTTCATTGTATCATTCATGCATGACCGAACTCGAGGAACTGGAAAAACGTCTTGCACTGATTGAGCAGCGCAACGCGCGCGTTGAGGCCGACAAGGCATGGGAAACGAGCCTCTTCCGCATCGGGCTCATCGCACTCGTAACGTACCTCGTCGCAGCAATCTTCCTCCTCTCCGTACAACTTCCCTACCCTCTCCTGAACGCACTCGTCCCAACCATCGGTTATGCACTCTCGACGCAATCAATCCCCACGATCAAACATTGGTGGCTTCGGAAACAATCGAATGAGGGAAAAAAGTAACCTACTTTACCTTTCTTACCTACCCGACCTACTTTACCTTCTCTAAAGATGTTCCTCGATGAAGCGCATATCACCGTGCACGGCGGCAAGGGGGGAAACGGCGCCGTCGCATGGCGGCGGGAGAAATACGTGCCCCGCGGGGGGCCGGAGGGCGGGGACGGGGGAAACGGCGGAAGCGTATTTTTCGAAGCGGATCCAAATACCGACACCCTCTCCAGTTTCGCCGAACGAAAAGTGTTCCATGCGGAGGCGGGCGAAGCAGGGCGCGGGAAGCGTCAAGCGGGGAAGAACGGCCCTGATCTCGTGCTCCGCGTTCCTCCCGGCACGGTCATCACGGATGCGGGGACGGGAGCAATCCTCTCCGACCTCAGTACAACAGGCATGCAGAAAATCATCGCGAAAGGCGGACGCGGAGGATATGGCAATGCACACTTCACCACATCTATCCGGCAAGCACCGGATTTCGCGGAACTCGGAGAACCAGGCTTCGTCCGTTCCATCAAGCTCGAGCTCAAGCTCGTCGCAGACATCGGCATCATCGGTCTCCCGAGCGCCGGCAAATCCACGCTCATCTCCGTGATCTCGGCCGCAAAGCCGAAAATCGCGGATTATCCGTTCACAACCCTTGTCCCAAATTTGGGAGTCGTGACCGTGAAAGACCGGACATTCATCGCCTGCGACATCCCGGGACTCATCGAGGGCGCAAGCGAAGGGAAAGGACTCGGAGACAAATTTCTTCGCCACATCGAGCGCTGTGGAATCCTTTTGCATCTGCTCGATGTTTCCCGCGAAGATCTCGTCACGGACTACCGCGTCATCCGCGAGGAACTCACCAAATATTCTCCCGTTCTCGCAGAGAAGAGGGAGCTCGTCATCCTCAATAAAACTGACCTCTATGGGAATGATGTTGCCCCGCTTCAGGAAGAATTGGAGAAACAGGGAATCCCTGTTTTTGCCGCAATTTCCTCCGCGACAACCTTTGGTATTCAGGATCTCCTGAAGAAGCTTCTTCCCATCGTTCTCGAGGAACGCGCGAAGAGGCATGCCGAAATCTCAAATGCCACCTCGCAAATTCCAACAATACGTCCTCAACTTGTGACAGATCGCGCCGACGCATTCGTGATCGAAGAGAATCCACCGGGAACATTTACCGTTCGCGGAAAACGGATCGAGCAAATCGCGCGCATGACATTCTTCGAGAACCCGGGCGCCCTCGCGCGCTTCCGGGACATCGCCGAGCGCACGGGACTGCGAAAAACACTGGAGCGCGCGGGAGCGGGCGAAGGATCGACCGTGCTCATTGGAGACACGGATGTGAGCGGGTTTTGGAGGTGAAATCAGGATGACACCTTCCCTGTTTTCTACTCGCTCGTTCTCAACCCCTTCGTGATATACGTCACGGAATCGCGGAGCGACGGGTGACCCGAAATCTCGAAGTGACGATTCTCCGTCCACGTGCGATAGCCGATGACCTTGCCACCGGCTTCCGTCACGGCGTTATCCGCAACGCCGAGCGTCGAGAGATCCCCCGTCTTGAGCTCAACATGGAGCGGTCCATCGCCGAGGTTCTCAATGGGTCCCGGACCGACTTCGACGTGCCAGAGCACCGATGCCGTCGCCCCGAAGGATTTGTAGTACCAATTCTTGTGCACGGGAATGCAGAAGCTGAGGTGCGTCGAGCAGTACTGCTGCGTCCAGCGCTCAGACGCACTATTCTCCTCCGCCATCGTCTCAACGCGAGCATCACTGGTTGCCGTCGGAGAAGAAGTCGAGGATGCACTGGAGGAACTCGATGATGACGTTTGCGAACTCGCAGAGGATGATGAGCTTTGCACAGGTGAAGACGCAGACGAGGAAGTTCCGGCAGTGCTCCCCGGTTCTTCCACCATTTCCCCCTCCTCTTCCATGGCTGGAGCAGAACTCGCTTCGGAACTCGTCTCCCCCTCCATCATCCCCTGCTCCTCACCATCCACCGGCCCCACTTCTTCCTCTTGTTCTTCAATGACACAAATTCCCGTTTCTCCTTCAAGCAGACAGACCTCCCCTGCAGGACAGGCAACCCCCGCCGCGCCGCCACAAATCACCCGCAACACCTCCGCTTCCCTTCCCTCGGCATCACTCTCCCTCCGGATCCATGCAATGTCGCGCACCTTCATGAGCGTTCCTCCCGCTTCCACGGTCGGCGAGACATCCCCCTGCACACGCACCAGTTTCCCGACGTAGAGCGCGAGTGGCACCGCAACTTCATCAGAGGACTCGAGAATCACCATCTTCCCGTCCGAGAGCATGAGCCGGTGACTCCCCTCTTGGTAGATCGTGACCCCGCCCTCCTCGAGAAGCCCGGTGTAGGTGACGTTCTCCGTGACGAGCTCCTCCTCTGTGACGAGCGAGCTTGTCTGCGTGCCCGTCTCCTCCGATACCTCCTCCCCCCCACCCAAGCCAAAGAGAGAACACCCGAGCAGTACGAGAGGCAACATAAAAAGGCTAATCCCGAAAACGCGACGAATCATAGATGAGTGCGGTTAATGAAAGCGGGGAGAGTATACAGCTACCCTTGAAACCCTGGATTCATTGAACAAATTTTGTGATCAATATCTCGGCTTGAGTCGTGTCACGGTGAGCTCGCCGAACCATGAAGCACATTATCTTCCTTGTTATACTCCTATAAGTTTCTTCACTGTGGGGCTGTAGCATAGCTCGCTTAGAGCGCCGCATTCGTCCCGCACCTTTTCTTTCACATCATGGGGTGTTAGCTCAGCTGGTAGAGCGCCACATTCGCATTGTGGAGGCCACCGGTTCGAATCCGGTACACTCCACCAAAGAAAAAGTGCGGGACGGAGATCATTCAAGGAAAGTGCACCGACAACGAGAACCAAAAGACTGAGGACAATCCAACCGTGCTTGCCAACTCTGAATGCTGACATAGAAGTATTGTAGCGTTACTATGCGATCCACATGAAGGGCATTTTTCAAAACGCGCTCGTCATCCTCTACCTCATTCTCACCGCCTCCGCATTCTCCTACACGATGACGCGGGTGGAGCTTGTTCCTTTTGTTCCCGAAGCCATTCGCCATTTCTTCTATGGCATGATGGCGCCGTATCAGGGGTATACGACGCAGAATTTTGATTTGCTTGCAGAGGGGCGTATGAAAGGAGAAGAGGAAGGAGAAGATGAGAGGTGGGAGAGGATTGATCTCGATCCGTATTATCCGATGATTCTCGGAAACCAAGTCATGTATCGGAGGTTGCGCAGTTTCCACGAAAAGGAGGAGATTTCGAAGAAGAAATACACGAAGCTCGCGGAGCTCCTCCTCACGCACGAACGGGAGCGGGGGCACGCGTACGCAGCCGTTCGCCTCACCTGGCAGCAGTGGCCGGTGTCTCTCGAGGGGTATGAGGCGAGAAGGAGTGAGGCGGTGAATTATTTGCTTGCGGAAACGGAATGAAGGCAGAAAAGGCATTGAAGGCAGGAAGGGTAGAAAGGTGGAATAACCTTTCTGCCTTTTTTTTCGTTTCTGCCCTTTCTGCCCTCCGTACAAAATGGAATCACTTCTTCTTCCGCAAAGCTCCCCCCCATCCCATCGCAATCCTTCGGATCCTCTTCGGGGCCTATCTCCTCTTTTTCTTTGCACTCCGCATTCCGTACGTGCCGATTCTCTATTCCAAGGAAGGCCTGACTCTTCCCTACGATTTTTCTCTCGTTTTCCCTTCCTCTCCTCCTCTCCTCCTCTCCATCCTCTCATCCGTTCTCACCCCTCCATCCGTTTGGATTGCGTACCTTCTGTTCGCTGCCCTCCTCGCCAGTCTCCTCTGCTTCACCCTCGGGATCGCGACGCGCACGAGCGCGTGCATCGCTTCCCTCCTTTATTTCTACTACATCGAGCTCTCGTTCCATCAGGGAATGACCTCCTATATCCGACTTTTCTTTTTCCTCCTTCTCCTCTTCACATTCTCTGACGCTGGGAAAACATTCTCCTATGAAATGTGGCGGAAACACGGATCGATCTTTGCGTGGGAACCGGGAAGTGTTCTTGTTCAAAGGCTCATCGCTCTTCAGATCACAGCAACATATTTAGGAGTTGGGTGGCAGAAGTCGTGGCTCCCGGATTGGCAGGGAGGAGAGGTGCTCTACTACTCCTTCCAAAGCATGTGGGCGACGCCCGTTGCATGGTGGTTCGTGCGAGAGCGGTTTCCGATGTGGGTGTATGACGGAATGGTGATCCTCGTGACCTACTTCGAAGCCGCACTTCCCTTCGGTCTCTGGATCAGGAAATTGAGACCATGGTTCATGTTCGGAGGCGTGCTCTTTCATCTCGGCATTTCTCTCTTTCTCGCCGCCATCTGGTGGTTCTACGCGATGATCGCCGCATACATCACGTTCTTTGAGCCGGAGGAAGTTTACGAAAGGTTACAGGTATTAGGTGTCAGGTATCAGGTCGTCCTGAAAGCTGAACCTCGCCAGTGCTAGACTCACAACAAGGAAATTCCCCCCCATTCATGGAAGCCTTCACGACCGCTCTCCCCGCTTCGGCCTACACACTTCTCAGTCTGCTCCTCATCGCTCTCTGCGGTCTCTATGGATGGTACCGGGGCCTTCCCCGTGGACTTGCGGGCATCGTGAATATCGTTGGCGGCGCGCTCCTTGCAAAACCCATGGGCGTGCTCATCGCGCCGTTTCTTTCCCTCGACCGTTTTCCGACGCCCACGCATGCTCTGATCACCGTCTTTGCCGGAGGTCTTATCGGATACATCCTCGTCGCGATCCTCACCGCGATCGGTCTCCGGGTCTTCCATCTCACCCGCGCCTGGGAGGGGACGGCGAAGCTGGTCGTCGAGATCGGGGGATTCCTGATCGGCGCCACCATCGGAACGGGCATCGTCGTTGCGACGGGTTGGTACGTGCTCACGGTGGGCGACGTTGCGGAAACGATCATGGGGAACAAGCGCATGCAGGAAGCGCTGGCAAATCAGCAGGATATAAGCTTGCGGCTTCTCATGCTTCCGACCCAGATGACAGGATCCCATCGGGACAGTTTCTCGCGGTCTCTCGTGGGCCGACTCGCTGCCGCGACGAATCCCGTCCCCGCGCTCGTGACGGATTCCCTGACCGTCGTGAAAGAAGTCACGAAGAATCCGGAAAACTTTCGCAAACTTGCGGAAAGCGAACCCGTGCAGAAGCTCGCGGCGCATCCGGTGATTCAAGAGCTCAGAGACGATCCTCACGTGCGTGAACTCGTGGAACGCGGCGATGTCCTTGGGCTCATCGAGTATCCTCCCGTGAAAGCCGCACTCGAGAATCCGGAGATACAGGAAATTTTGAAGAACGTGGATTTGGAGGAGTTGAAGAGGCTGCTGACGGAGTAGGTGTCAGGTTTCAGGTGTCAGGTATCAGGCATTTTTCAGTATTTCTGAAACCTGAAAGCTGATACCTGAAACCTCGCTAGACGAGCTGCTGGTGATCAATGAATAACCGCACATACAGCCGCTCCACGAGCTCTGCCACTGCTTCCAGGACTTCCGTAATGAGTGATTGGACCTTGCGGATCTTGGCGTACATCTGCGTGAGCACGAACGCGCTCCCCTTCGCTGCAGTTCTGCTGATGTTGCGCGCTTCGCGCTCGAGGTGCCGCACTTCGCGCTGAAGATGCTTCACGAGCTTCTCGCGCATGACGGATGTCGTGGGAAGATTCTGGATCGCTTTCTGTCGGAGCGTGATCTGAGATCCCCCCTGCCCTTGTCCCCCCTGTTGCGCGGCACCACCCCCGGCTGCTCCGAGATCCTGCGACGCATCTTCCGTCACGCGCTCACTGATGCGCTCGATATCCCCGAGCACGACGAGCAGCGATTTGATTTTCTCGGGCTGCCGCACGATGAGCGCGGCATGGACCGTTTCCGATGCTCGCTCATGCGCGTGCGAGAGTTGCCCCTCGGATGGAAGCTTCTTTGGACTCCAATTCTGACTGGATGCATCCATATAACATTATAATGCCTTTTAATGGCCCTCTTGTCAATTCCTTTTGCTCCGAGCGCAGCGCAGTGCGGTGGACGGAAGAGGCGGGGATACCTACTATGCAGCCTTAGTGAGCAGCTTTTTCACTTCCCCCTTTATCCTATGAGGCATCTTCGCTCCCTCGGTTTCAGAACAGCCAAAGTCATGACTGCTGCGTACCTCGCCCTCCTTCCTTTGGGTCGGGT
>CAYIRQ010000025.1:0-6975 GCA_964365905.1 uncultured Candidatus Peribacteria bacterium | reverse complement strand
GGGCTCACCATGACACGCCAAGCGCTCGCAACACCGCTGAAAAAGCGTAAACTACCCTCCAATGATCTTCCTCGAACTCCTCGCTGGAGCCCTTCTCCTCGCATGCGGCGCATGGGGAATCCTCGAGCTCCTCCATCACATCGCAGATCACCATCGGGAGCGCGAATTTGTTTTCCTGCAGATCCTCATGCCCCGCAAGGAGAGTAAAGCGGACAAGGAAGTCGAATCTGAACAGTTCAGCACCGGTAAGAGTTTCAAGGATGTCGTCGGGGTCATGGATCATCTCTTTCAGTCGCTCTACGGCATCTACGATTCGCATAAGATCCGCCGTCTCTTCTTCGGGCAGCCTCACTTCACGATTGAGTACGCGGCACTCGCGGGGGAAATCCTCTTCTTCTTCGTCGTCCCCCGTCGCCATCTCCCCTTCATTGAGAGACAGATCACGTCATTTTATCCCGATGCCATCATCGATGAAGTTGAGGACTACAACATCTTCACCCCGGAATCCGTCACTGCATCGTCGTATCTCGTGCCTACGCGCGCGCCGTACTATCCGATCAAAACGTATGAAACGTTGAAGAGCGATCCACTGAATGCCATCACCAATGCCTTCAGTAAGCTTTCCAAGGATGAGGGTGCCGCAGTCCAGATCGTCCTGCGTCCGGAGCACGCTGGATGGCAGCGCAAAGGTGCAAAGGAAGCGCAGAAACTCCTCAATCCAAAGAAGAGCGGCATTGCATGGTGGAATCCCATCAGTTGGTTCTCAGCCGTCTTCACGACGCTGACACAAGGGGCAGCTGCGTACAAGCTGGATTCCGGAGAGGAGCGCTCAACCGGGGAACGCGTCTCGCAGCGAACGGAAGAAATGAGCAAGATCATGGGGGAGAAAGCGAGCTCACCGGGATTCCGGGCGATCATCCGGATCGTGACGTCCGCGAGCACGCGAGAGAGAGCCGCTCACCAACTCGATAATGTCATCGGCGGCTTCACGCAGTTTAATGACATTCAGGGGAACGTCCTCATCCGCACCCGCTACCATAATCACAAGAAACTCATCGCGCAGTTCATCCGACGCGCCGCCCCCCGACGCGGGTGCTTTCAACACCTAACCTGGCATCGCTCCATCCTCTCCGCCGTCGAGCTCGCGAGCCTCTTCCACTTCCCGAGCATCCAGTACAACAAAGTGACGATGATCAAGTGGCAGAACTTCAAGGTGGTTCCCGCGCCGAAAAATATCCCGGATGGATCCATCCCGGAGAGCGTCAAAATCGGCGTCAATGCCTATCGGGGGGATAAAACCGGGGTCTACATGAAACCGAACGACCGCTTCCGGCATTTCTACATCATCGGGCAAACCGGAACCGGCAAATCCTCCATGATCACCGTGATGGCGGAGCAGGACTTCCGCATGGGGCACGGGTGTTGCATCGTGGATCCCCACGGATCGCTCGCGGAGGAACTCCTCGGCCGCATCCCGCGCGAACGCGCGGACGACGTCATCTACTTCAATCCTTCGGACACCGGGCGACCGATGGGTCTGAACATGCTCGAGGGGAAGACGGAGGAGGAGAAGGACCTCATCGCGCTCGACGCCATGAACATGATGGTGAAAATGTTCGGGGAAGAGATCTTCGGACCGCGCATCCAGGATTACTTCCGCAACGGCTGCCTCACGCTCATGGCGGATGCCGAGGAGGGCGGCGCGATCACCGATCTCGTCCGCCTCTTCACGGATGACGAGTGGCAGAAGTACAAGGTGACGAAAGTCAGTAATCCGATCGTGCGCGCGTTCTGGGAGAAGCAGATGGTGGCAACCGGCCAGCGCGAAAAGCAGGAGATGATCCCCTACTTCGCGGCGAAATTCGGGCAGTTTACGACCAATGCGCTCATCCGGAATATCGTGGGACAGGTCCGCAGCGCCTTCGACTTCACGGACGTCATGAATCAGAAAAAGATCCTCATCATGAACCTGAGCAAAGGACTCATCGGCGACATCAATTCCCAGCTCCTCGGTCTCATGATCGTTTCTAAAATTCAGGTCGCCGCGATGCGCAGGCAGCAGCAGAAGGATATCGAGCGCATCCCCTTCTACCTCTACATCGACGAGTTCCAGAACTATGTGACGCAAAGCATCGAATCCATTCTCTCGGAAGCGAGAAAGTACAAGCTCGGCCTCATCCTCGCGCACCAGTACCTCGATCAGCTTGAGAAGGAAAACAAGTTGAGCTCATCGGTGAACCTCAAGGGGGCTGTTTTCGGAAACGTTGGGACGATGATGTTCTATAAGATCGGTGCCCAAGACGCCGAATTCTGCGCGAAGGAAATGGCACCCTATTTCTCCGAGCAGGATCTCCTGAACCTTGATAAGTATAAAGCCGTGATGAAACTCAGCATCGATACGCAGCCCTCGCAACCCTTCTCGATCATCCCGACAAATCCGTATGCGACGAAGGGAGATGCGGACGCCGCGGAAGCTTTCAAGCAACTCAGCAGGCTGAAATATGGGAGGGATAAGAACTTTGTGGGGAGGGAGATCATCCGGAGGATTGGGGCGTAAACACGACGACGGAATACGGAATGAATTCCATGTTGCCCCTGTCGGTTAGCCGGCGGTTTAAACCGCCGGCTAACGGGAGAATGTCCGGCGATTTCCGTCGTTGTGTATAACATGGTGTCATGCTGAGCAGAGACGAAACATGTTTGACAATTGTCAAACAGAGGAATAGACTGGATGCATGCAGAATGAACGCACCGTTTCCACACGCGAATTCCTGAGAAATTTTCGCACGATCAAGCAGAAGCTTCTTGCGGGAACATTGCACATCGTTCGCATCGATGTGGGTCGCGAGAAGCAACTGCAGGTGACTCCCGTCCGTCGGCAGAAAACACTCGGCGACCTCCTCCGTGCCGCGCAAGAACTTCCGCATCCCATCCGCATCCGCCGCACCCACATCTTTGACCAGCTTCTTCGTCCTCGTCGCAAGCGATGAGCGACGGACTCCTCCTGGATACGAATGTCGTTCTGTACCTTCTGAAAGGCAATAAAGAGTGGAAAGGCGCCTTTCAACGTTGGTCTCAAGAAACGGCGTACGTCAGTGTGATCACGGTCATGGAACTCTTCATTGGCTGCCAATCAGAGAGCGACCGTGCGACCATCGAACGCTTCCTGGAACAAACAGAGATCATTCTGCTGACGCTTCCGATTGCGACCCGCGCCTGCACCCTCCTCTCTGCGCACAGCCGCAGCCTGCGCTCACCGCACCTCGCAGACGCCATCATCGCAGCCACGGCGACGGAGCTTGGCATCCCGCTCCTCACGAATAATCCGAAAGATTTCCGGCGTTTTCGCGGCGTGACGCTCGCCCATAGGTAGGAGATTGTGAGGAGGATTGGGGCTTAACAGGGATTTTATATGTCATGCCGAGCTATGTCATGGTGAGCCCGTCGAACCATGTCCTCGCGAGGGAAGCCATGCGTGGGCGTGCTTCGACTTCGCGATTTGCTCCGGCAAATCGCTTCGCTCAGCATGACGTGGCGGGTGTAGTTATCCAGAGGCTGTCGAGAAACGCAGAATATCTCAAAACGGCCTGCTCAAATTTCCTCTATGTGAATCCCAATGCTCGCGAGCCTCTGCTTTCTCTTTTCCATCTCCTCACGAACGGCACTCATTGTCTGCGCAGCATCAGCATCATGTTGCGGGAAATTGCGGGTATCGATATCCGCCCACTTTCCCTGAATGAGGCCAATAACCTCCCGAACCGCCTCAACGCTCTGCTCTGAAGCCTCGCCAGACTGGTGTTTTTCATCCCATGCAACAGTTAATCTCTCCTCGAGGAGATCAATTGCACTATCAAGGTTCAGCGAATCCAATGAAACAGTCATGATGAAACATTACGCCTACCGTCATTTCTGTCAATACCCCTACGTCGCGTTTATGAGGATTTTCTGCTATACTTAGATGAAATCCCTGAATCTGAATTCATGGCAGACAAACAAACAAAATCACCGACGTCGGGCCTCTTGGATCTCATTCTTGGATCAGCTCCCAAGGAAGCATCGGCGTCGCCCGATGCTCCCGTGAGTACTGCCAATTCCCCCGCAAAAAGCGGGGGGATGTTCGATCTCCTCCTCGGATCATCCGCTCCGAAAGGAGAAGTGAAGAAAGAAAAAACCGTCGCGGAGAAGGCGACAGAGGAGGAAAAGGAGGCGGAGAAGCGATATAACGAAGGCATTCAGAAGGTGCTCGACGTCATCGCGCCTTCGGGGATGGAGATTCACTTCAAGCGCATCACGCTCGGGGACGGCACGATCTGCCGCACGTACTTCGCGTATAACTGGCCGAGTCAGATTCACCCGAACTGGCTCGCGCCGGTCGTGAACTACGAGGCGCCGATGGATATCGCGCAGTTTATCTATCCGTCTGCGAGCGAAGCGGTCATGAAGATGCTCAAGCGCAAAGTCGCGGAAATGCGGTCGAGCATCAATATCCGGCGGGAGAAAGGCTTCGGGCGCGATCCGCAGCTCGAAGCGGCACTCGAGGACGCGGAGCTCCTGCGGGATATGCTCGCGCGCGGCTTCGAGAAGCTCTTCCAGTTCGGTCTCTACATCACGATCTATGCGGAGTCTGAGGAAAAGATGAAGAAGGTCGAAGCGGACCTCGCCTCCATCCTCGGCGGCAAGCTCATCCTCATGCGTCCCGCAGATTTCCAGATGGAGCACGGGTGGAACTCCACGCTCCCCTTCTGTCTCGATGAGCTCGAAATTAACCGCAACATGAATACCTCGCCGCTCGCGACGAGCTTTCCCTTCAGCAGCTCCGATCTCACGAGCGACAAAGGCATTCTCTACGGCATCAACCGGCACAATGAAAGCCTCGTGATCTTCGATCGCTTCTCGCTCCCGAACGCAAACTCCACGGTGTTCGCGAGCTCCGGGGCGGGAAAGTCCTACGCCGTGAAGCTCGAGATCATCCGGTCGCTCATGGTCGATACGACCGTCTTCATCATCGACCCGGAGAACGAATATACGGAACTCGCGAAAGTCGTGGGAGGCGGCCTCGTGCCGCTCTCCCTGCGGAGCAATTACCGCATCAATCCCTTCGATCTCCCGAAACCGATCCGCAAGGAAGTGAGTGCTGATGCCGCAGATGATGAGGACGAGAAACCGGGTGAACTCCTCCGCAGCGCCGTGATCAACCTTCACGGTCTCTTTAAGCTGATGCTCGGTTCTGTAACGCCGGAGGGGGAAGCGATTCTCGATAGGGCGATCCTCGATACCTATGCGCTGCGTAACATCACCCTCGAGACTCCCGACCCCGGATCACTCGAACCCCCGACGCTCTCCGATCTCGTCGATGTGCTTCGGACGACAACTGGTGGCGAAGAGATGGCAAAGATCATGGAGAAATACACCACGGGAAGCTTCGCAGGACTTTTCAATGAGAAAACAAACATTGATCTCGGAGCACAGCTCATGGTTTTTCAGACGCGCGACCTCGAGCAGGCGCTCCGCCCGATGGCGATTTACGTCGTCCTCAATTACCTCTGGAATGAGGTCCGTACGTCTCTCAAGCGCCGGCTCATCGTCGTCGATGAAGCATGGAACATCATGCAGTACGAGGACTCCGCGCGCTTCCTCTACGGCCTCATCAAGCGCGCGAGGAAGTACTACCTCGGCATCACGACAATCACACAGGACGTCGAGGACTTCATGAACTCTCCGTACGGCAAACCGATCGTGACGAACGCCGCGATGCAGATCCTCCTTAAGCAGGCGCCCTCCGCAATCTCGTCACTCTCGAAGGCCTTCGATCTGACAGAGGGCGAGAGGTATCTCCTCCTCAACTCCGGCATCGGACAGGGCGTCTTCTTCGCCGGTCGCAAGCACGTCGCCCTGCAGATCGTGGCAAGTCCGAAAGAGCACGAGATTGTGACGACGAATCCGGAAGAAATCGCTCGGAGAAACGCAGAGCGAGCAGCCGCGAAGGAAAAGAAAGGAGAAACTACTTCACGTCATGCTGATCAGAGCCAGCCTTTGGATGTCATCCCGAGTAGCACAAGCCCCACTGAAGGGCAAAGTGCGTATCGAGGGACGAAGCACGTCGAACCTGATCAAGAAAAAGCAGAATCCAAACCGAAGAAGGAAGAACAGTTCCCGGAGCCTCCTGCGAAAACAGAGAAAAAAGAAGAGAAGTAGTCTCAAACGATATATGACATTGATACATGTCATGAAAAACCCTACATCGATAACTGATTCCCCCATCCCGGTAGTTCTTCTCCAAACTTCTGATTGTTTTGTGTACCCGCTTTTGCACTTGCCTCTGCAATTTCAAACGTCTTGCCTGTCGAGGGCTCAATCTCTTCTGCTTGCACGATGAGCCTGCGCAGCGTTGTCCCCACCGGGGTGCAAGTCATGAGCGTGCTCATGCGCTTATCAGAGGGCTGCGCGAGGACAGAAATATCTTTCGGGGAAACCTCGAACTTCTTTGCAACACGGTAGTGATGGAGCTTCCCTCTGTAGGAAATTGCATATGTATCCCCCACGTCGAGCTCGGAAAGTCGCGCAAAGACTTCTTTGTATCTGCCGGAATCCCAGAAGAGATAGGCGCTGTGACCGGTGATGAAGACATTGCCAGGGCCGCCCGGCTCCGCTGTCCCCGGATAACGGACCACTCCGAAGCGGAGCGCATCTTGCACATCTTTCTCGAACGTTTTGAAGTCTCCGCGCCGGAGTGCCGCGTCCGTTGCCTCGACGAGAGGAACGTTCTTCGCAAGCTTCGGGATGATGAGTCGATTATCGGGGGCGATGACGCGGAGCTTTTCCACAAGGAGCCGACTCACACTTCGTCCCGCAGTGGGAAGACTGGGGACTGCGAGAAAAGGAGAAGAAGAGAATCCTTCATGCGTGATCGTTTCCAATGCCGTTCTCGCCTTGAGATCGGCATCGGGCAGCACGCGCGCGCGAAGGATCGCAAAG
>CAYIRQ010000024.1:0-14078 GCA_964365905.1 uncultured Candidatus Peribacteria bacterium | reverse complement strand
AGCCGCGAGTATGGACAACACCGGTGGTTACGGTGGGGAATGGGGAATTACGAAATTTCTCCGCAGTTTATTTAAATCCTCTCCAGAACCATTTTTACAAGGGGATCCTGCGGTAGACGAAGACGGTAGAGAACGTAGCGGCCGCGCTGCCGGGAGAGGACAATATCCATGATAGCGAGTCGCAGGAGATGCCGGGAAACCGTCGCAGGAGCGAGCGTGAGAGTCGTGGAAATTTCCGTGACGTTGGCTGTCCCGTGTTTCTTCAGGTGCTGCAGAATTCTCAGGCGCGGCCGGCTCGCGAGTGCCTTGAGTTTTCTCTCTACTTCCCTCATGCTCCCACTCTACTCTTCATTTCCATATTTAGCCAAATATGCAAATGTCAAAGGTGGAGCCGGCCCAGTCCATTCATCGGGAATTGGTTCGATACTTTCCAAGGATATCGGCCTCAAGGTTCACAGTATCCCCCTCCTTCAGCTCCCCCAGCGTCGTCTCTGCAAGCGTATGAGGAATGAGCGCGACGGAAAAAGTTACGTCATTGAGCGATGCGATCGTGAGGGAGACGCCGTCCACTGCGACAGAACCTTTTTCGACAAGGAGGTTTTTGAGATGCGGAAGATAGGAAATTTCAAGAACAGTGTGCCTCGAACTCTTCGAGCTCCTCGTACTCTTTGTACTCTTCGTACTCCTTCGTACGATCCCCACCCCATCCACATGCCCCTGCACGATATGCCCCTCAAACCTATCCCCCACTCTCAGCGCCCGCTCCAGATTCACTCTATCCCCCACGTTCAACGTTCCCATCGTTGTTCGCTTGAGAGTTTCCGGAACCACATCAAATGCCATATTTTCTTTCGTGAGTTTCACGACTGTGAGGCAGACGCCAGCAACCGAGACACTCGACCCTTTCTTGAGGTCAGTGAAATGCTTCGGTCGCTCCAGTGTAAGACTGCCTGAGGTGTTCTCGATCACGCGTGCCGTTGCTTCGATGATTCCGGTGAACATAAGAGGAGTCCGATGAGTACGAGGAAACCGAAGAAACTGAGGAACTACAGAATAGGGGAGCACTGAACAATTGACTACTTTCCTCAAGACGTGCTTCGACGCTCACACTTCGACTGTGCTCAGTGTGACACAAAGAATCCTCAGGTAACTCTTCTCCAAGTGATCCTGAGCTTGCCGAAGGGTCAGCATGACGTAGGTGTTTCTTCGGTTTCTTTTTTTGTCCTGACTCTTTTTTCATGCTATCCTCTTCCGGCTAGGGTCACATTGACTCTAGCGTTCTTTTCATGTCTTACAACATATGGATGAGATTCGCGTCAAGGGGGCCCGTATGCACAACCTGAAGAATGTGAACGTGAACATCCCACGGAACGCGCTCACCGTGATCACGGGGCTTTCGGGGTCGGGGAAGTCGAGCTTAGCCTTCGACACGATCTTCGCGGAAGGGCAAAGGCGCTATGTGGAATCGCTCTCGGCATATGCCCGTCAATTCATCGCGCAGATGGAGAAACCGGACGTGGATAGCATCGAGGGGCTCTCTCCCGCGATTTCGATCGATCAGAAATCCGCATCGAGCAATCCGCGATCGACCGTCGGAACCATCACGGAGATCTACGATTACATGCGTCTCCTCTGGGCGAAGGTGGGGCACGTGCACTGCCCGGAATGCGGGAAAGAACTCACGCGGCAGACGGCATCTCAAATCGTGCAGACGCTCTCTGAGTTTCCGGAGGAGAGCAAAATTCTCCTCCTCGCTCCCATCGTGCACAGCCGAAAAGGCGAACACATGAAAATTCTCGACACGATCCGGCGCGAAGGATTCGTCCGCATGCGCGTCGATGGCGCCATCGTGACGGTGGATGAAGAACTGAAACTGGATCCCAAGAAGGCGCACACGATTGAGATCGTCGTGGACCGGATCGTCGTGCGTGATATGGTGCCAAAGGAAGAAAAGCTCCCGGATGGAACTACGGTAACGAAGCCCAACCCAAATCGTACAAGGCTTGCAGACTCCGTGGAACTCGCTCTGAAAAAGGGGGGAGGAACGCTCATCGTCGTGCGACTTCCGGAGGAGGAAGGAGGGAAGGAACGGGAAGTGCGTTTCTGCGAATCGTTTGTCTGCGGCGATCATCCCGACCTCGGGATCCCCGAGATCGAGCCGCGCAGTTTCTCCTTCAACTCCCCGCACGGCGCGTGCGAAGCGTGTCACGGGCTCGGGACGATCCTCCGCATCGATCCAACGAGCGTCATCCCGAATCCCGCGCTCACGATCGCGGAGGGCGCTATTCATCCTTGGGCGACTTCAGCAGGCCGCATGGGCTTCATGATGCAGGTGCTCGAAGCGGCATCAGCGCGCTTCGGCTTCAAGATCAACGTGCCATGGGAAAAGCTTTCCGAGGAACATCGACAGCTCATCCTCAATGGTTCACCCGAAAAGCTCGACGTGCGCTATCTCTCGGAGCGCTTCGAGGGGTCGTACCAGACGACCTTCGAGGGCATCATTCCCAATTTGCAGAGGCGCTATACGGAAACCGAGAGCAGCTACACGCGATCCCAGATCGAGGAATACATGGAGACACTGCCGTGCGATGCTTGCAGAGGGAATCGTCTGCGGCGCGAAGTTTTGGGCGTCACGATCGGTGAGAAGAATATCGTCGATGCAACGAGGCTGCCGATTGAGGCGGCACGTGGGTTTTTTGAGGAGTTGATTCCACGGAAGGGTTCAGATGCGGATGCGGGTTCGGGTTCGAGTCCTAGCCCCAACCCTAACCATCTCTCGCAGCACGAATACGCCATCGCCAAAAAGATCATCCAGGAAATCGCCGCCCGTCTTTCCTTCCTCGAAAACGTGGGGCTCTCCTACCTCACGCTCGATCGCTCGGCCGCGACGCTCAGTGGTGGAGAAGCGCAGCGCATCCGGCTTGCGACGCAGATTGGATCCGCGCTCGAGGGGGTGCTCTACGTGCTCGATGAACCGAGCATCGGCCTCCATCAACGCGATAATGCGCGGCTCATTAAGACGCTCGAATCGCTCCGCGATCTCGGGAACACCGTCCTCATCGTGGAGCATGACGAGGAAACGATGGCGCACGCCGATTACATCCTCGAAATCGGCCCGGGTGCGGGGAAATACGGCGGGGAGATCGTCGCACAAGGCTCCCTCGCGGATATCATGAAGGATGATTCGTCCGTCACGGGGCAGTATCTTTCCGGAAAGAAGAGTATAGAAATTCCCAAAAAGCGCAGGAAGGGATCCGGAAACATGCTCACAATCATTCGGGCGTCCAATCACAATCTGAAAAATCTGACGGTGGAGCTTCCGCTCGGGAGCTTCATCGGCATCACGGGAGTCTCCGGATCCGGAAAGTCGAGTCTCATCGAAGGGATCCTCGCTCCGGAGCTCCAGCGCGTGCTCAATAAAGCGGGATCGAAGCCGCAAGGAGTCGAGAAGATCGAAGGCCTCGAGCATCTCGATAAGGCGATCGTCATCGATCAGTCCCCCATCGGGAGGACCCCGCGCAGCAATCCGGCAACGTACACCGGCGTTTTCACCGACGTGCGCGATCTCTTTACGACGACCCCCGAAGCGAAACTCCGCGGCTACAAGCCCGGTCGCTTCAGCTTCAACGTGAAAGGCGGCCGCTGCGAGGAGTGCGAGGGGGACGGTCTCAAGCGGATTGAAATGCATTTCCTGCCGGACGTGTACGTGACGTGTGAGGCCTGCAAAGGCAAGCGCTACAACCGCGAGACCCTCGAAGTCACGTACAAAGGGAAAAACATCGCGGATGTCCTCGACATGACGATCCTCGAGGCACTCGACTTCTTTTCCGCAATCCCGCAGATCGAAAAGAAGCTCCAGACCCTCGGCGATGTGGGCCTCGGCTACATTCATCTCGGGCAGAGCGCGACGACGCTCAGTGGAGGGGAAGCGCAACGCGTGAAGCTCGCGACGGAACTCACGAAGCGCGCAACGGGGAAGACATTCTACATCCTCGATGAACCGACGACGGGCCTCCACTTCGACGATGTGCAACGCCTCCTCGAGGTCTTGCAGCGGCTCGTGGATAAGGGAAACACCGTGCTCGTGATCGAGCACAACCTCGACGTCATCAAATCCGCCGACTTCCTCCTCGATCTCGGTCCGGAGGGAGGAGACGGGGGCGGAGAGATCGTCGCGCAAGGCACGCCCGAGGAAGTCGCGAAGAATGAGAAGAGTTACACGGGGCAGTTTCTGAAGAAGGTGCTGCAGAAGAAGTGATGCGAGGTTTTAGGTGTTAGTTACTACACAAAGCAGTTGGCGCAACAAGCTATGAGAAATGTTTTAGGGGGAGGAATGGTCATTGAGAATGGTATAGAGGTGCGGAAAAGATAAGTTGATATGTCAATGTGTGTAGGGGCGCCCCTCTGGGGCGCCCCATTTGTGGCTTTCAGAGAGAAAGAAGGAGGATTATGCTCTTCCTCCTATGGATGATCCCGTGATCACACGGCAGAAATTTCGTTCGCCCACCCTTCGTCACCAAGCATGGAATTATGTTGCAAGTGGGTGGTATTACATAACGATCTGCACAAAGGAGCGCACAACGCTCTTTGGGAACGTCGACTCTAATGGAAAAATGAATCTGAACGCGGCTGGGAGAATCGTCGCGGACGAATGGGAGAAAATTCCTCTACTTCGTCAGAATGTGGAACTCGATGCATATTGCATCATGCCCGATCACATACATGGCATCATTTCGCTAGAGAATGAAGATGCTGTGAATCCAGAACATTTAGCGAAGAAAGATCACTGGCAAAGCGGATGTCTGGGCTCCGTCATCAATCAATTTAAGGGGGCATGTACCAAGCGCATTCGAGAGATTTCTCCAAAATTCGCATGGCAGCGCAACTTCAACGATCATATCGTTCGTAACGAGAAAGATCTGGAACGAATACGCATATACATTCAGCAGAATCCTGAGGCAGAGAACTTTGGGAAAGGTTGGTGAACTCGGGCGCGCCAGAGGCGCGCCCCTACGCACAAAAATACACACCTTTAACTCATCATCTTAATCTCGATATCCACCCCCGACGGCAAACTCAGATTCTGCAGCGCATCCATGGTCTTGAACGTCGTCTCCGTGAGATCAATGAGTCGCCGGTGCGTGCGCATCTCGAACTGATCGCGCGCGTCCTTGAATTTGAACGTCGCGCGCTGGACGGTGAATTTCTTGATACGGGTGGGGAGCGGAATGGGGCCGTGCACGACGGCGCCCGCGCGCTCCGCGGTATCGATGATTTTCCGCGCGGCATCGTCGAGCACCGTGTGATCAAAGGCACTGAGGCGAATGCGAATGCGAGGGGGGCCTTTCAGGGTTTCTTTCTTGTCAGTGGTTGCAATTGCAGGCTTTGGCGCTTCGCGCTCAACGGGAGCCTTTTTCACAGGCAAAGCTTTCTTCCCCACGGCTGCAGGCTTCTGAGATGGCTTCTTCTTTGGTTTTGCCTTAGCGGACATGAGGTGAGAGAGTGAGAAAGAGCAAATCAATGTTGTAGGGGCGCCCCGCTGGGGCGCCCTTGATGGTTATTTGGTGATCTTCGTCACGACGCCGGCACCGACGGTGCGACCTCCTTCACGGATGGCGAAGCGCGTCCCGTCTTCGAGGGCGATCGGCGCGCCGAGCGTGACGTTGAACTTCACGTTATCCCCCGGCATGACCATTTCCACCTTCTCCGGAAGCTCCACGGAGCCCGTGACGTCCGTCGTGCGGATGTAGAACTGCGGCTTGTAGCCCTTGAAGAACGGCGTGTGACGGCCTCCTTCCTCCTTCGTGAGGATGTACACCTCGGCTTCAAAGTTCGTGTGCGGCGTGATGTAGCCGGGTTTTGCGAGCACTTGCCCGCGCTCGATATCCTCGCGCTCGATACCACGGAGGAGTAAGCCCACGTTATCGCCCGCGAGTCCTTCATCAAGCAACTTGTGGAACATTTCGACTCCGGTGACGACGACCTTGCGCGTGTCGCGAATGCCGACGATCTCCACTTCTTCGTTTATCTTGATCTTTCCCTGCTCGATTCTTCCCGTCGCGACCGTGCCACGACCCTTGATCGAGAAGACGTCCTCGACGGACATCAGGAAGGGCTTCTCGATTTCACGTTTCGGCTCCGGGATGTAGGTATCGAGCGTGTCCATGAGCTCCTTCAGCTTCGCCATGTGCTCCTTGTCGCCTTCGAGGGCTTTCAGCGCCGATCCGCGGATGATCGGGGTCTTGTCCCCCGGGAAGTTGTACTTCGTCAGGAGTTCGCGCACCTCCACCTCCACGAGATCAATGAGCTCGGGATCGGACACCGTGTCGACCTTGTTCAGGAAGACGACAATGTACGGGACGTTCACCTGCCGCGCGAGAAGGACGTGCTCCCGCGTCTGGGGCATCGGACCGTCCGCAGCGGAAACGACGAGGATCGCCGCATCCATCTGCGCGGCACCCGTGATCATGTTCTTCACGTAGTCCGCGTGACCCGGACAGTCGACGTGCGCGTAGTGACGTTTCTCGGATTCATATTCGATGTGCGCGGTATTAATGGTGATCCCGCGCTCCTTCTCCTCGGGAGCATTATCAATATCGGCATACACTTTCTTCTCCCCTTCCGGTGAGAAATTGAGTGAGAGTGCTGCGGACAAAGTTGTCTTCCCGTGGTCGACGTGACCGATCGTACCCACGTTCACGTGGACTTTCTTGCGATCAAACTTCTTCGACTCTGCCATGGTAAGGAGGAGAAAGGGAGATGGGAGATTGCTGAGGGTCTTCCCTGCAGAAAATCGCAGGGGATTCTACCCATCGGAAGCCTCGGGAGTCTAGGGGCCTTGCCAGAGGGCGTCAATAGCGGTTCCGCGTTAAAATGTGTTCTTTGTGAGGCTGTTATGCTTCCCGTATGCTCAACGTTCCCGCACATGTCTTTCGTGCCTACGATATCCGCGGCATCGCCGGGGAAACGATTACGGAGGAGTTATGCGAACTTGTTGGAAGAGCTTACGGCTCCGAGCTCCGGGAGCGGTATCAAAAAGGGCATCCGACCGTCATCCTCAGTCGCGATGCGCGAACGCACAGTCCCGCATTCATGAGCGCTGTGGAAAAAGGACTCCTCTCCACAGGATGTACTGTGCAGAACATCAGCGAAGTCCCCAGCCCCGTGAACTACTTCGCAAATTGCCACTTCGGATCGGATGGCAGCATCCAGATCACCGCGAGTCATAATCCGGGAACGGATAACGGACTCAAGTTGCAACTGCGCGACGCCGAAGCGTTTTCGGGAGAAGAGTTGCAACACCTCCGCCGCCGCATCGAAGAGGAACGATTTCTGAAGGGCGAAGGATCGGCGGAAGATCTCGACGCTGCGACGCCATATCTTTCCCGTGTCACAACGCTCGTTCCTGACTTTCAATATGTTAACATATTGAAAATAGAGAAGAGTGGCGGGAAAGGTATGCAAAAAAAACCTCCAGTGAAGATCGTGGTTGATTTTGGAAATGGAGTTTCCGGTCCTGTGTACGGTGAAGCACTGCGGCGCGCGGGCGTGGACGCCATTCCCCTCTTCGCGAATCCCGACGGCACGTTCCCGAATCACATCGCGGATCCGAGTAAACATGAGACCCTGAAAACACTGCAGGAAACAGTGAAGAGGGAGGCTGACCCGTCGCTGCACGGCAGCGCCGCGGCATGCTGCGGGATCGCGTTCGATGGTGATGGTGACCGCGTGGGATTTGTGGATGAAGAAGGAAAAGTGATTTCACCCGATCTCCTCCTGCTTCTCCTCGCCGAGGATCACCTTTCCCGTCACCCCGGCGCCCCCATCATTTATACCGTTTCCATGTCCGGGATTTTGGAAACAGAGATCAAACGCATGGGCGGGAAACCGGTGATGTGCATCGTGGGACATTCGTTCGTCGAGGAAGCGATGCGCGCGCACGGGTCTCATCTTGGCGGGGAACAATCGGGACATTTTTTCTGCGGCGAGGATTTCTACCATCACGATGATGCGCTGGTTGCGGCACTCAGGGTGCTATCGATCTTTGTGGAGAAGAGAGGCAGTGTCATGCCGAGTAGCCCCGCGCATGCGGGGCGTATCGAGGCATTCTCCTCTCTCTTCGCAAATTTCCCCAAAGTCCACCAATCCCCCGAGTGGCGTCCACACTGCCCCGACGACAAAAAGAGCGAAGTGATCCGCAAAGCGACGGAACATTTTCGGAAACAGTATCCCTGCATCACGATGGATGGCGTGCGGATTGATTTCGGGGAGGGCGCGTGGGCGCTCATCCGTCAGAGCAATACGAGTCCGAGGCTCAGCATCTGCATGGAGGCGCGAAGCCCCGAGGCACTTCAGAAAATTGAGACCATCATTTACGCCTATATGCAAGGGCATCCGGAGGTTGGCGCCTGACATGTGCCTTCACAGTGGCCCCGCATTCGGGAACACTGCTTGCGATGTTGCGAACGTGGTTACAGGGCCGCTTGCGTCCAACGGAGAAGCAACGGGGGAACATCCGTCATCGCGCGCTCCGCCGAGGCCTTGCCCCGCGCTCGGGCATCGTGAGTCGCAAGGGCTTCACCCTCCTCGAGGTGCTCCTCGTCATCGCGATCATCGTCGCGCTCGCGGGCATGATCTTCGGCGCCATCCGCGTGCAGCGGATTTTCACGGACTCGCTCGACGCGGAGCACCGGCACTACCAGAAGCAGCTTGAGAACGCGATGTATCAGCACCTCGTCGGGGAATGGGAACTTCTGAACGACGTGAATATTCCCGAAGGGCAGGCGAACGCGAAGCCGATCTGCACCTATACGGTCATGACGGACCCGACTTGCGCGAACCTCGACGGGCTCATTCCCACGTACATGGCGGCGCTTCCGAGGGACAAGCGCGAGACAAATCCGAACTACACGGGGTACACGGTGTATAAGAATAGCGGACGGGTGCTCGTGGTCGCGGCGCATTTGGGGGAGGAACTTGGTCAGCAGAGCAACGGTCCTTCCGGCTTTCCGACCATTCGCATCAGCATCGCGAGTGATGGGACGGAAGGGGATGGTTCCAGCTTCTATTCTCTCCTGAGCGCCGATGGGCGGTACGTCGTCTTTCAGTCCTATGCCTCGAACCTCGTCGCCGGGGACACCAATGGACAATCGGATATTTTCCTCCGCGATCGCCAGACGAACGCAACGATGCGCGTGAGCGTGGCGTCGGACGGGACGGAGGGGAATGCGGAAAGCAATACTCCCGATGTCAGCGCCGATGGGCGGTTCATTATCTTCGTTTCCTCCGCCGCAAACCTCGTCGCCGGGGATACGAACAATCGTCGGGACGTCTTCCTCCGCGATCGCCAGACGAACGCAACGATGCGCGTGAGCGTGGCGTCGGACGGGACGGAGGGGAATAACATTTCTGCCGCGGCTTCCGTCAGCGACAACGGTCGCTACGTCGCATTCTCGTCGTTTTCCTCGAATCTCGTTTCCGGAGACACGAACGGACAGGAGGACGTCTTCCTCCGCGACCGGGAGACGCAGACGACCGTTCGCGTGAGCGTGGCGAATGACGGGACAGAGGGGAATGCCGGCAGCGAAATGGCACGAGTGAGCGCGAATGGGCAATATGTTGCCTTCCGATCGAACGCGGGGAATCTCGTTCCCGGGGATACGAACGGGGAAGAGGACATCTTCCTCCGCGACTGGGAGGCGGGAACGACCGTTCGCGTGAGCGTGGCATCGGACGGGACGCAGGGAAATAACTCGAGTATGGACACTTCCATGAGCAGCGATGGACGCTTCATCGCCTTCTCGTCTTCCGCCACCAATCTCGTCTCCGGAGACGCGAACGGAAAGGAAGATGTGTTCCTCCATGATCGCCAGACCGGAGAGACCTCCAGGCTGAGCATCACGACGGGCGGCGCAGAGGGCAACAACCAGTCTTATCTTCCGGCAATCAGCGCAAACGGCGCTGCGGTCGCATTCCTCTCCTTCGCGTCGAATCTGGTTTCCAGCGACACGAACGGGTTTCAGGATGTCTTCGTACGGGACCTTGCGCTCGGCGCCACGACGCGAGTAAGTCTGACTGAGAGCAACGGAGAAGCAAATCACGGTGAGGATCCGGAAATCTTCCCCTCGATCAACGCGGACGGCAGCATCGTGGGATTCAGTTCACCGGCAAACACGATTGTTGCGAACGATACGAATGATGTCTGGGACGTCTTCCTGAGAATTCGATGAGTCAATCACTTCTCACTGCTTTCTCCACTGACGCCACAGTGTCGTTCAGCGCTTCCTCCCGATTCACCAAACGCACATCGCAGAGTGCTGCGGTGCCAAGTTCTTTCTTCATGCTCGCAATCCTGCGCTGCAGCTCGTCCTCACGTGGATTTGGTATACTGTCCGCACCGTGCAGCACACGCTCGATGATTTGCAGGATCTGACCCCGGTGCAGCGTGCGCTGCTTGCGCGGCTGGAGCGCGAGGAGCGCTTCACGGAGCACTTCTACTTTACGGGCGGCACGCTCCTCAAGGCTCTCGGCATCGTCCCCCGGGAGAGCAACGATCTCGATTTCTTCACGTTTCCGGAGGTGGATTCCCGTCAATTCCGACTATCATGGGTGAGCATGAGAGAAGCAATCGTGGACGTGTTGGGCCGCGATTCATTCGACGAGACAGATCGAGGGTTTGTGTTGAGAGAACAAGGAATGTTCGTGGATTGCATCTACGAAATGACACCTCTCATCGACAAGCCAGCGGCATTCGGCGCTCTGCGCACGGCTGGCATCCGCGATATCGGCGCGAGTAAGGCTGGAGCGCTCTGTTCGCGAGATGAGCTGAAGGACTATATCGACATCGCGTTTCTGACGAAACGGGAACACTGGCTTCTGGCCGATCTTGAGAGACTTGCAGAGGAGAAATACCGGATGGGGACAATCACGGAGGAGAAGCTGCTCGAGGAGCTCCTCCACAAGCGCGAGCTCTTTGTCGTCACCAGTGATCGCTTCATAAGAAATGGAAAGGAGAATGTACATTTGGTGCACGATCAAGTGGATTTCCTTCTGCAGAGCACCAGCCTATGAACATTCGGGAATACCCCAAGAAGCGGCTGGAAGTACTCCTGAATTGGGACGGATTCCTCTGCCTCCCGCCATGGCGCAACAGAGCGGAGGAGTGCCAGTATTATGCCCGCTTCATCGAATGGCGGCTCTGGCGCGCGTTCACACCCGAAGACTGGAGGCGCCTTGCGGAAATCATTGAGGAGATCCGCGTGCCCGAAAAACTGAAGAAGGCGACGAAATTTCTCATTGCCCGGCACCGACAATAATCTTCTCCATTCCTTCCACCGCTTCCGCGATCTTTCCCTCCCGATTGACGATGATTTGCTCACAGAGGGGTGCATACGCAAGCTCCCGCTCCATGCTCGCAATGCGCTTCTGCAATTCCTCTTCATTGATCGGCGCGCGTTTGCGGATGCGCGCGATGAGCTGTTCTTTGCTTTCCGGGAGAATGAAAATGGATTGCAGGCGGTAGAGCGCCTGGGGTCCTGCAAAGAGAGCGTTCGCACGGATGCTCTCAAACCCCTGCACGTCCACTTCGCGCACGACGATCTTGCCTTCCTCGATTGCAGGAATGATCTCTGAAAGGAGCGTTCCATAGCGGGCTCCCTCATGCACCCTCGCCCACTCGAGGAGTTTGCCGTCCCGAAGGGAGCGATCAAATATGTCGTCGGTCACGAACTCGTAGAGCTCTTCCCCTTCCCCGGGACGTCGGGGTCGCGTTGTTGCAGAACGGGGAAAATGGAGATCGGGATTTCGTTTTTTCAGCGCCTTCAGAATCACACTCTTCCCCACGCCCGATGGGCCGATGAGGAGGACGAGTTTGCCATTCCGCGCATTGCCTTTCTCTTCTGTCATCACAGAGATCATAGGGCTGGGGCTGGGGCTGGGGCTAGGACTCCTTGCAATCGTCATTCCAGCCCTAGCCCTAGCCCCTGCCCCATGCTATACTGACAAGATTTGTTCTTTTTCAAATCCCGCGGGGAAGAGAAGCGTGCCCACGGGCATTCTCCTCTTCCTTACGTCCGCAGGTTGATCGCCTGTTTTCAAACACAAACATTGTTCTTTCTGCTTAAATAAACATACAAGCAAAAAACAAACAGAGGCATGCGCGCCTCGGATAATCCAGCGCATTCCGTAAGGAAGAAGCGGCCGATCACCGCACAGCGGAGCATCCATTCCCTCTTCTCGCGCCCTCCCACGGGGAAATGAGAAGACGCAAGAAGGAACGCTCCTCTCGTGGGAGGGAAACCTGGGTTTCCCTCCCACAAACCCGACAAAACGCAGCACACAAAACATCCCCTCTCCCCGCGGCTTGCTGGCCGACCTGTCCACCGTAGCTCGAAGAGCGAAGGTGGAAGCCCCGCACATGCGGGCGAAGGCTGGGAGAAGGATAGAGTGAGGGGAAATCTTCCCCTCATCCCCGCCTTCTCCCAAAGGGAGAAGGGATTTATCATGTATTCGATGGATTTAGTGCTCTTCGGTATCCAGGGCAGCGGCAAGGGTACTCAAGCGAAGATGCTTGCAAAGGAATTTGATTTCGAGATCTTCGAAGCGGGGGGAGAGTTGCGCCGGATTTCGATGTCGGGCTCGGAGTTGGGGAACACGGTGAAATCTTATATTGATGCCGGCAAGCTTGTCCCTCATCGGATGATCATGGATGTCATAGCAGCATTCATTGACGATCAACCAAGAGATCAAAAGATCCTCTTTGATGGTATTCCACGGGATGAAAATCAGATGCGGGATTTCGATGCGCTCATGGAAGCATTGGGGCGGGAGTTCCACTGCGTCCAGATCACCCTCGATCCCGAGGAAGGTTTGAAGCGCATCCTGGGCCGTGCGAAGATCGAAGGGAGGGCAGACGATGCTTCGGAAGAAACGATCCGACGCCGCATGCGGACCTTTCTCGAGAAAACGACGCCGGTCATCGAGAGGTATCGCGCCCGGGGCAAGCTTTGGGAAATCGACGGGGAGGGAAGCGTCGAGGAAATTTACGGACGCATGCTGAAGAAGGCAGGATGACATCGATAATGGTATCCTTTCCTTGTGGCAACTCTCACAGAAGAGCAGGTTCGGCATATCGCGCGGCTCGCGCGTCTGCGCTTGAGCGATGAAGAAGTGCAAAAGTATAGCGTCGAGCTCACGAAGATCCTTGAATACATCGAGGTATTGAATGAGCTTCAGACAGAGGACGTGGAACCGACGGCTCAGGTCACCGGACTCACAACTGTGGTACGGAACGATGAAGTGCAATCATCCGAAGCGACTCCGGAAGACCTGCTCGCCTGTTCGCCTCTTCCGATCGTGAATGATCAGATTGAGACGTATAGCGCGCACGCGCGGGGTTCGGATTCGGGTTCGGATTCGGCAAAATTCTGACTATTATCATGGATTCATTCACAGATTTAGAGGCTTGGAAGGTGGGCATGGAACTCCTGCAAGAAATCTACGCACTTACAAAGCGTCTGCCGAAAGAAGAGCAGTACGGAATGACTTCGCAGCTGCGGCGCGCGACAACAAGCATTCTTGCAAATCTTGCCGAGGGTTTCAGTCGTGCGAGCCCAGCAGACAAAGCACACAAGTACACAATTTCCCGCGGAGAGTGCTCAGAGGTGAAAGCGTATCTCCTGATTTGTATTGAGTTGAGGTACTTCCAGCAACAAGACGGGCAAAGAGCACTTGAACTTGTGGAGAGGGAGGGACAACTCTTTTCAGGTCTCATTCGTGCATTCTCTCCACGGTCCGAACCCTAACCCGAACCCTAACCCTATGCTTTCCTCTCTTACGATCACCGCAGCACACGAAAAGCTCAGGAACAAGGAGATTTCCTGCGAGGAACTCGTGCAAGCATGCCTCGATCGCATCCAGAAGGTTGATTCTCTGCTCCATGCCGTTGTCTATAACAATGGCGAGCAGGCTCTCAAGCAGGCGAGAGCGCTCGATCAAAAAGGAACGTTCGATCATCCGCTCACGGGCATCCCGTACCTCACGAAAGACGTTTACTGCGAGAAGGGGGTTCCGACCACAGC
>CAYIRQ010000023.1:2830-14205 GCA_964365905.1 uncultured Candidatus Peribacteria bacterium | reverse complement strand
TTGCCCTGGAGAACGCTGCGGTCGCCACTGATCATGAGCAGGTTCATATTGACAGGAGTATACAGAGGAATAGCATGAATTCATGAGCGCATCACAACTGAATAAAGGAGCACCACGCATCACAACGCCTAAAGACCAGCCGATAGCCTTGGTTTTGGAGAACATGCCGCCTCCAGCTGGAACAGATGAAAACCTTGCAAGGATTGCTAGTGAAATAGAAACTCGTTTCGTTGATACAGTAGCTCTTATTCCAAGGCAGCCCGAGTAAGCTTCAGGAATTCTTCCGTCACATCTCCCCAGCTCCGACTCTGGGATGAGTTCGCCGCATTTTGTGCAATATTCGCGTAGTTCGTCATCGCTTCGAGGATCGCCTGACCAATTTGTTCTTCCGTTCGGAGCGGTCGCACGACCATCCCCTCTCTCAAGCGCTCACTCAGTCCTGTTTCCGAGGATAAGAGAACCGGGAGACCATGCGCTCGCGCCTCGAGCGCGACATTGGGGCTGAGTTCGGTGAGGGATGGAAGGACGAGGAGATCGTAGTCTGCGAAATATCTTTTCTTCTCATCTCCATGAGTAGGAGGAAGAAAGCGCACCCATCCTTGCAGCTTGAGGGATCGCACCAGGGCTTCGAGACACACTTTCATTGGGCCATCGCCAACGAAGGTGAGGGTGACGTTCCGTTGCAATGGTGCGGTCCGCATCGTTCCTACAGCTCGTATGAGCACCGGCAAATTCTTGAATCCCACGAGACGTCCGAGAAAGAGGAGGCGAAAGGGTTCATGTTTGTCATGCAGCTTTGGTGCGCCTTCCGGAATCGCATTCCCAATGACGGAATGTGGCGGGAGATTTTTGTAATGCTTCTCATACACTTCTTCCTGCAACCGCGTGGAAAAGACAATGTGATCAAACACTCTCAGGATCCTCTGCATTGGTATACTAGTATACCAATGTAATGCAGGAGGACGTTTGTAGTACTCATGAAGATTTTTCTTCCCGCCACGGTCCGTATATCGCTCCCAGAAAAAGTCTCCGCCAAGCCGGAGCAGCGTCCGTGGAAAGGTGTCATTTTTCGCCATCCACACTGGCACCCCCGCGCTCACGGAGGAAAACGCAATGATCGCGTCAGCATCAATCGCATGCTGCCTGAGCGCCTTCGCATATCGCATCCAGCGGAGAAGCGGTCCTCCGCTTTTAGGAACACGTATGACATTCCATTTTTCATTTGGAATTTGAGCATTGGAGTTTGTTTGGAAATTGAGATTTGGAGTTTGGAAATTCCTATGCGCATAGGTAATAACCGTCACATCAACATTACGGCTGGTAAACTCCTGTGCAAGGCTCTGCGCATAGGTGGCTGGTCCCCCGATATCGGGAGGATAAATGCCGGTAGCAAGGAGAACTTTCATAGAATTGACAAAGTTATATTTTACATTATGATTTATATCTATGAATGGTACCGAAAGAACGCAATTGGCAATATTGATGCACAATACAGCTGCCAGTTATGTGGAAGGTACAATCAATCCAGCACACGCAGTAGAGATAGTCAAAAAAAGTTTGGTGCTGATAGATAGACATAAAGCAACTCTATCAGAACAAATTCAAAGATATCACGATTCCTTTATGCAGGCCATGAAGAACCAAAGTGAAGAAGATTTCATGTTAAAGGTACTTTCTCAGTGTTGCGTGTATAGAGCTGAACTCTTCTAATAACTCAGGCTAATCGCTGCCGATACCACTCCGCCGTCCTCTTCAACCCCTCGTCAAAATTGACCTTCGGAGCCCACCCCAGTTTCCGGATTGCCGAATCCTCCACCGCATAACGCCAGTCGTGGCCGGGGCGATCGGGGACGGAGGTGAGTAAGGAATGAGGTTTGCCGAGAATATCGAGAATCATTTTTGCGACTTCGATGTTTTCGTGTTCGTTGTGGCCGCCGACGTTAAAAAGATGCGACTTGTCACCCCACTCGGTTTTGAGGAGCATCTCGAGCGCATCGCAGTGATCCGTGACATAAATCCAATCACGCTTGTTTTTCCCCTGCGCATAGATGGGCACTGATTCATCCTTCAGCGCATGACGAATCACGGTGGGAATGAATTTTTCGCTCGCCTGGTGCGGACCATAGTTATTCGTGCATCGCGAGATGCACCACTTCACAGCGTAGGTTCGCATCGCGGCAAAGAGGAGCATTTCCGCAGCCGCCTTGCTCGCGGCATACGGCGAGCTCGGCCAGAGAGCGTCCCCCACTCTCCGGGGAGGATCCTCGTCTGCGACATCTCCATAGACCTCATCGGTTGAAACATGCAGCAAACGAACATCAGGATGCTCACGACACACTTCAATCAGGCTCTGTACGCCAAGGATATTCGTTTGCAAAAACGGTGCAGCGCTCTCGATACTGCGATCAACGTGCGATTCGGCGGCAAAGTTCACGATGGTGTCGATTGCATGCTCCCGCACAAGCTTTTCGATGAGCCTCTGATCTGCAATGTCCCCCTGGAGAAACGCTATTCTGCCTGCAACCGGATCAAGAAATGTTCTGTCCGCAGCGTATGTCAGCTTGTCGAGTACGATGACGTTGTCCTTTGGAAACCCCGACACATGCCGGAGCACGAAGTTAGAGCCGATGAAGCCGGCCCCTCCTGTTACAAGAAGATTCATATTGCCAAAGTGATGAGGCACCGCCGGCCCGCCCGCCGAAGCCTTGCGCGAAGGTGGGTAACGAGGAGATTCATAGAGGAGGAGAGGACTAAGAGGAGAAGAAGATGGAGAGGACGACGCGAATACTCTACAGTAGAGAAACCTTAGAATCTGCTTTTCTTCTCATCCTCTAAAACCTCTCCTCTTCTTATTCGTCTATGAAAGGCATTCTCATCTGCGGCGGTTCTGGCACACGCCTCCGGCCACTCACGGAAAAAACCCATAAAAGCCTCCTGTCGATTGGCGGCAAACCGATGGTCTTCTATCCTCTCCAAATTTTGCTCAAAGCAGGAATCAAGGAAATCATGCTCATCACGGGGCCGGAGCACTCCGGCGCTTTCATGCAGTATCTGGGCTCAGGTGCTAAGTTTGGTTGTTCCTTCACCTACAGAATCCAGGATGAGCCAAAAGGGATCGCGCAGGCACTCGGCATGGCAGAGGCATTTGCTGATGCCGGTCCAATCTGCGCACTCCTCGGTGATAATATTTTCGAGGAAGATCTCTCCAAGCACATTCATTCCTGGAGTGGCCAGGGGGGACATTTGTTTTTGAAAGAGGTGACAGACCCGGAACGCTTTGGGGTTGCCACCGTTGAAGAAACTAAAAACCAGAAACGAAAAACTAGTAACTCGGCACCTGTGCTTTCTCTCGAAGAAAAACCCGCGAAGCCCAAAAGCAACCTCGCCGTGACCGGTTGCTATCTCTACAACTCTCGCTGCTTCGAGATCATCCGGAATCTGAAGCCTTCAGCACGGGGAGAGCTCGAAATCACCGATGTGAGTAAAAAGTATCTTGCCTGGGGCGAACTCACGGCAACCGTTCTTCGTAAGGAATGGGTTGATGCGGGGACGCATGAGGCATTGAAGCGAGCGGAGGAACTTGTAAGTCGATAAGCACGTCATGCTGAGCTTGTCGAAGCACGTCTCCGATGAGAGTGTGGTTGTTCACTCTTCATATCCAAGCTTACATGCCTAATAATTTTCTGAATGTGGGAAGAGTCTATCGTGTGTTCTCTCCCATCGTCTTCGATATGCAATCTTTGCTTCCTTTGGATGTGTTGAGCATTCTTTATCTTTACAATTTATCCCCAAACATTTGGCGCATTGTGGCTCATCGCATTTGCATTCCATTCCTGATATCTCATGAATCCCCATAGAACGCATGGTATACCTCCGCATATCTCTCCGCAATCACTCCCCAATCATATTTCTTGGCATTTTCTTTCCCTCGCTCCGCAAGATCATGACGTAACTTGAGATCACGCAGAAGCTTGCCAAGGGCACTTCGAGCGGCGGCAACGTCGTCCGGTGGAACGAGGAGACCTGTCGAGCCGTCCTTGACAATCTCCGGAATCCCACCGACGGTTGTTCCGATGACGGCACACCCGGCTGCCTGTGCCTCGAGAAAAACATTCCCGAGCGCCTCGGAGCGTGAAAGTCCGCAAAAGATTTCCGCTTGCGCAAATTCATCGTAGATTCTGTCTGCGGGAATGAAGCCGACAAATTGCACTTGATCGGTAACTCGCAATTCTTCTGCAAGGGCCTCAAGAGTTTGTCTCTCGGATCCATCCCCGATAATCCTAAGATGTGCATTGGGAAATTGGAAATTGGATTTTGATAATTGTGCGAACGCAGTGAGCAATGTATCCACGCCTTTCATGGGCTCCAACCGTCCGACGAAGAGGATGCGGCCGGGCAAGCGCTGCATGCGCTTCACTGATTCCTCAATGGCAACAAGAGGAATGCCATTGGGAATGACGGTCACATCCTTCCTTCCCAAACTCTCCGCACGCTCCTTGAGAGCTGCACTGATCGCCGTGACAGCATCCGCGGAACGGAGAATCGGCCCTTTGAGAAAGCTGCGATTCAGCGTCTGCAGCGTGAGAAGTCGCTTCGCCTTTGGAACAAGAAACCGGCAAAAATGCAGCGCGAGTCCCGCGAAGGTTTCGAGGACGGCGTGAACCACAAGAGGTGGCGTAGGGGCGCCCCTCTGGGGCGCCCTTTGCAGGAATCGAACAGCAACCGGCGCCAAAAACGGATACAGCCACTTATCAAAAGGAATTCCAAACCCCACTCTCCGCACGGCAATCTTTCCCTGCAAGGAATCCCTCCGCGGCAAATGAGTTCCAAGCTTTGCCGTGACGATTGTGATGTCAAACTTGTCCGCAAGTCGCAGGGCAATCTCCTCCGCGCATGCCTCCGCGCCGCTCCGGAAAGGCGAAAGAAAAGCGGAAAGCATGATCACGCGGGGCTTCATCATTTTCTCCATGATAGCAAAGCCAGAACGATGTTTTTTTTTGCGCTGGAGCGCACTACCATATAACGTTATATGGTAGTGCGGAACCCAGAGAGGCATAGGACATCCTTGAAAGGTCCTACAAAAAAGGTCATCGAAGGCGCCCCCGGAAATCCTCAATCGTCTGCCGCAAACCCTCTTCCACGGAAACGAGGGGTTTCCAACCGAGCTCGCGTTCCGCGAGGGCTGTATCCGGACGGCGCTGTTTGGGGTCATCCTGCGGGAGCGGCTCAAAGGTAAGGGTGCTCCGGGATCCCGTGAGGCGGATGATCATCTGCGCGAGATCGAGCACTTTCATCTCATACTGTGTGCCGATGTTTACAGGACCGGCAAAGGTTGGGTGATCGGCAAGGAGAAGCAACCCCCGCACGAGGTCCGTGACGTACTGAAAACTGCGCGTCTGCGATCCATCGCCAAAGATGGTGATCGACTCCCTCTTGAGCGCCTGCAAGATGAAGTTGCTGACGACTCGCCCATCATTTTCCGCCATCCGCGGGCCATAGGTGTTGAAGATGCGCGCGATCTTCACTTTTTGCCCGAATTCCCGGTGGTAATCGGAGCAGAGTGTTTCCGCGCACCGCTTTCCCTCGTCGTAGCATGCACGCGGCCCGAGGGGATTCACATGACCCACATAGCTCTCCGGCTGCGGGTGCACCTCGGGATCGCCGTAGACTTCCGATGTGGAAGCCTGGAGGAAGATCGCGCCCTTGGATTTCGCAAGTTCCAGCATGTTCCATGTTCCCACGACGTTCGTTTGCACCGTTTTCACCGGATCATGCTGGTAATGGACCGGGGAAGCAGGACAAGCGAGGTTGTACACGATACCAATATCCCAACTACTCATAGATTGATGTACAGACCACTTCCAGTACACGATGTCTTCCTGAAGAAACTGAAAACCGTCATGAGACGTGAGAAGGTGTTGGATGTTTTCTTTCCTTCCAGTAAAAAGATTATCGACGCAAATGACCTTCTCACCTCGGGCAAGAAGAGCATCGCAGAGATGCGAACCGATAAAACCCGCGCCACCTGTGACGAGGGACCAGGAGTTACGATGTTTCGACATCAGCGAAAAGCGTAGCATATTCCTTCATCACTGCGGTGGCACTGAAACGCTCCCCGATGCGTTTTTGAGCCGCACTGCCCAGTGTATGACGCAGATCGCTGCTTTGGAGCAAGCGTTCAAGATGGTCTTGAAGTGCTTTGCGATCTCCGGGGGCAAAGAGCAACCCTGATTTCCCCTCTTCGATGAGATGAACATTTCCTCCGGTGCGCGTTGCGATGCACGCGCATCCCGATGCCATCGCCTCCATGAGGGCATTGCTGAGGCCCTCGCTATAGCTTGGGAGAACAAAGACATCGGTTGCAGCGAGAATATCCGGAATATCATCGCGGAGGCCGGTGAAGAGCGCATCATCTTTACATTTTTCCACGAGTGGGTGCTTCTCTTTAAACCAACCGACAACCTGAATCCTCATCTCGGGAAACTTTTTCCTGAGCGGAACCGCAGCAGCGAGAAGGTCATCTACACCCTTCACAGATTCCAAGCGACCGATGTAAGTCACAGTGATTGACTCACGACGTGCTTCGACGCTCACACTTCGACGGTGCTCAGTGTGACACCCAGAATCTCCACGTAACTTTTCCCTAAGTGATCCTGAGCTTGCCGAAGGGTCAGCATGACGTAACCCATACCTCTTCGTGTCCACCCCAGTGGGAATCACACGCGATTTTCTCGCAATGCCTAAGAATTGTAAAAGTGCTTTTGGCTGCGGATGGAAAAAGATCACCTGCTTTGCAAAAAGGAGCACAAGCCATCCCGCCGTCCATGCCCCGATCCCCATGATGATCTTCGGGAAAAATCCCCGCGGCCACCACGTCATCCCGACGAGCGCATCGGTCGTGACAATTGGGCGATGCCCCATGATCCGCAGGAACGGGACCGTGAGGGACGACCAGAAGAGCACCTTGTTCACGATCACCATGTCCGGCTTCTCTTTTTTGAGCACGCGAAAAACATGAAAAAGAAATGTCGGCGCGATGCCATAATTCAGGGGGTCAGGCAGAAACCAATCTCGCACCCTGTAGATCGTGAGAGAGTGTGAAACTTCTTCTTTTGTCATCCTGAGCGGAGTCGAAGGGCCCATGCACACCACAGAAACCCGATACCCCATCTTCTGCCAGAGCTCCGCGAGCTTCACGCTGCTCACCATCCAACGGTGAGGCTCTTTCCAGTAGGGACTAATGAGGAGAATGGTCTTCATAACTAAAAATCCGAAATTCGAAAAACGAAGCACGAAACAAATCCGAATATTGAAAATTCAAAAAATGAAATGGCTTCTTTCATTCTGATTTCAAATTTTGAATTTCGTTTTTCGGATTTTCTGTCAGACCCGCATTCTCCAGCGCCTGTTCCCGTACCATATCCGTAATCCGCTTCTCTATTTTTTCGAGGCGAACGATGATGAGGAAGACGACAAAGAGAAGGATCCCGATGGCGATCGCAAAGACGGCATTTGCCTGATCGCGGATTCCGGTCCAGGTCGTAAGCACACTGATCCAGGAAGGGAAGAGGACGATGACCGCAATCGCTCCCCAGAACACCGTCCAGAGGAGTGCCTCCCAGATGGTTTTTGTCCCGCGCAGCACATGGTTCCATGCATAAATAACAATAAAGCACGCGAGGAGCGGAACGATGACCCGGTAGGGGGTGAAGTCGAATGTCATGGATTAACGCAGGAAGGCACGGAGGAGAATTTTACACGCAGTCACGACCCCGCGGGAAAACGACTGCCCTTTCGCAAGAGTGTACTCCGAATACGTCACCCGGATGGGTATTTCGACGACCCGCCAGTGGTGATGAGCGGCTTCCCGGATGATTTCGGTGCAGAATTCAAACCCGGAGAGATGGAGATGGAGCGAGCGAATCGCTTCGGGCCCAAATGCCTTGAAGCCCGACTGACTGTCGCTCACGTAGGTACCCGTCGTGATGTACGTAATGAGGTTTCCAATCCCATTGAAGATGCGTCGGAGGAGCGGAATGGTGTTCTTCGGCCCGCGGAAACGCGTCCCGATGACGATGTCCGCTTCTCCTCGCAGTACCGGATCCAGGATCTTTGGAATATCGGAAGGACTGTGCTGACCATCAGCATCCAGCGTTACCACTATGTCCGCTCCCAGTCTACGCGCCGCATGAATCCCGGTCATTGTCGCGGCACCCGGCCCGCAATTCATGGAATGCGTGAGAACGAGCGCACCTGCTTTTCGCGCGTTCTCTGATGTTCCATCGTCGGACCCGTCATCCACGACGATCACGCGATCGACGAATTTTGCCGTTTCACGAACGACGTCGGAGATATGCTTCCCTTCGCGGTACGCCGGGATCACTGCGAGTATCTGCATGGAAAGCGATCATATCAGTTTTTTGCCTCTTCGCCCGCGGCCGCAGCCTCCGGTGCGCGCTCCGGCAGAATCATGTAGGCCACTCCTCCATTCGAGTTATTCACGACCGAGGTGATCCCGAGCGACGCGTCATTCGCAAATTCAAGAAAGCGGTTCACTTTTTGATGGAGCGTTCCATTGGGATCTTTCTCAATCGTCGCCGTGTTGGTATCGAAGATTATGCTGTGGAACCCGAGCGCGAGGAGGCGCTTCAATGTGAGGAGATGATCCCCCTCCTGATTGAGACAATTAAAAAATCCCAGCTGATTGTCATTGAGGGTAATGATCTTCAAATTTTGCGGGACAAAGTAACTGATGAAGGTTCCCATGCGGTAGAGGTACGGCTGCTCCGGACGCTCCCGCGTGAGGCGCATGACGTTCTCCGCAATGTCATCGTAATCCGGAACTGTCATCTCCATCAGAACATTCGCAGACGCTTTTCCCCACGGATATTCATACAAACTTTCCTGCATATCAAACTGCCACGATCGGAAAGAGAACGATAGAAGGAGACCAATAGTCAAAAGTAAGCCGCTCGCAATGCGGCTGATGCGGTTCGGCGCGCCGTCGTAGAGAGCTTCGACGAGGATGGCAAGCCCAAGGAACATCCCAATGCCGTACCAGGGAATACCGCTCGCAAGGACCATCCAGAGCACGACGTAAAACAGCGTTCCAAAAAAGAGCAGGCGAAGCAGCCGGGTGCGATAGAAGAAGGGCAGGAGAAGAAGGAGTGGGACAAGGAGAAGGAGTGGAGAGGTCATGACGTAGTACCCCTGGGCATCCGTATTCATCACGATCCTCCAGGGAAGTCCGAGGTAATGCATGGGACCTGCCCCGAAGCCCCAGTAGCGCTCCAGTTCCTCTTCACGAGCGGTTCCGCGGCACTGCTCATGATCGGGATTGATCGCAAGTTCCGGCGGGAGCCCCCGTGATCCCTCGGGGGCCGCAGGCGTGATGCTTTTCGCAGAATATTCAATCCAGGGGGTGATGGTATTCGGAGCACTGAGAGCAGGAAAAGTCAGACGGTCGCTCATGCCCATGTTGCGAATCGTCCAAGGAGAGATGAAGAGAATGAATCCAAAACAGAATGTAATGGAAGAGAAAAAGAATGGAGTGAGTCTCTTGCGCATCTCAAGCGGGGAACGAGGTTGCTGCAATAGTTGCGGCAGAAGAAGGAGAAGGAGCCCCAAAAGAAGAAAGAAGGTCGCTGCAGTAGATTGAGAAACAAGAGTGCCTCCCGTTATGCGTTCCAGAATGGTCGGTATCGATATCGCTCCTCCTTTCATCATAATAAAGAGTGAGAGGAAGGCGGCTCCAACGCCACTCACCGCTCCCAGATGCATCGTTGTGAGAAAAATGCCGGCAACCAAGAAAAGAAGGATGATCGTCGGCTTCGTTCCGAAGGCTGCACCGAAAAGAACGCCGCTCACGAACAACCATTTCAGACGTCGTGAAGCAAGGAGCGCGTCTCCTTCTCTCTCATCGGTGAATGCGAGCATCGCCGCCAGAAAGCCCAATGCCCCAAATGCAAAAATTGCGTTCTCCGTTTTCATGTCTGCATAGGAGAAATGTCCGACCATCGGAAGCGAGTAGTAGACGAGTGCGGCAATGAGTCCCGTGCGAGGGCCGAGAACCACCCGCGTGCACGCGAGAATCGCAAGCACTGCCAGTACTCCTGAAAACCAATTGATCTCCATCGCAAACGTGGAGCCGAAGGTGCTCTCATACCCGAAGAGGACAAACCCAAGTGCCGAGAGATATTCCCACTGAATGGCAATCATCCCCGGGATGATGTGACCGAAGGACGCGATCTGGCGCGGGTTATTGATGTAGCGTCCGAGATCATCCCATCCGATGGGGAACGGACGGATAACAGTCAGAAAGTTGAATGCGAGGTACGAAAGGAGAAGGAACGAGAGGAGAACGGCACCAGAAAAAATGGTTTGTCTTGTTATCCATCGTTCCTGCCATAGGCGCTTCAGCCAGTCCCAGGAAAATCGATATCCGACCATGGGAATCCCCAGGAGAAGCCCCGCGACGGCAGGCTGCACGAGCATATTTCCAAGAGCGAAAAACCAGAGAAGAGCGATGAGAACGGCTGCGCCTGCGCCCATGTGCACCGCAATGCGCGTAAGCAGTGACTGAATCGGGAGGCGCAGGAAATGCAGGACAATGCTCCCGAGAACGAGCAGATTAAATGCGAGGAAAAGGATCATGACAAATTGCGAGAGGACATGCCGTACGAATGCAATCTGCATGCAGAAGCCTCCGTAGGAATATGCTTTCGCAGGATTTCCACTCTGGATTTCCCGCAAGCATCCCGCATTCATCAATTTCTGAAAGTTTTCCTGGAGTGCAGCGAGACCCTCCGGGCCGACTCCTGTGTACACTTTTTCTGTCGGCTCGACGAGCATGCGCTGCTGGATGCCGGGAATCGTCGTGTAGAAAAGTGTGGTCGAGAGAAGCCACACACTCGCGATGAAAAGGAGCAGAACATGCACAATGGAAAGACGCAGTTCCAGAAAGAGCTTCCCGGTTCGGAGAACCTGCACCGTCACGAAAGCGGCGTACGCAAGCGCGCACACCACAGCATAGGTGAGAAAGAGCGAAAACTGGGCGCTCATGTACTCCAGCATCGGAAAGAAGGCATCGATCCCGCGCAGGAATGGAGAGGGTGTCTCCCGAACGAGCGTTCGCCAGATCGCCTCCTTCGTCAAAAGCACGAGATGCACATCCACCCCGATGTACGAGAGCGTCACGAAGCCCCCAAAAAGGACAAGACCGGCGAGAAAGAGGCAGGAGAGAATTTGTTCGAGACGGGCAGACATGCAGAAGAAGTATACGGGAGTCCGGAGTAACGGAATAACAGAGTAACGGGCATGACAGGAAGCCATCGAAGTGCTACGAGCGCTCTCTGAAGATACCGTTGCGAAGTCAT
>CAYIRQ010000023.1:0-2730 GCA_964365905.1 uncultured Candidatus Peribacteria bacterium | reverse complement strand
CAGGAAGCCATCGAAGTGCTACGAGCGCTCTCTGAAGATACCGTTGCGAAGTCATTATTCCGATATTCCGCTATTCTGTTATTCTAGATCGCCATGTCCGAAAGCCGACCCTTCAAGTTGGTCTCCGATTTTAGACCCGCAGGCGATCAGCCACAGGCAATAGAGAAGTTAGTCGCTGGTCTGAGAACCGGAGAAAAGCACCAGACGCTGCTCGGAGCAACTGGTACTGGGAAAACGTTTACGATGGCGAATATCGTTGAGAAACTCCAGCGTCCCACACTCGTTCTCGCACACAATAAAACGCTCGCGGCGCAGCTCTGCTCCGAGTTCCAATCCTTCTTTCCGGAGAACGCGGTTTCCTACTTCGTCTCGTACTACGACTATTACCAGCCGGAGGCATATCTTCCGCAGTCCGATACTTACATAGAGAAAGACGCATCGATCAATGAAGAGATCGAGAAGTTTCGTCACGCTGCGACCCATAATCTCCTCACCCGTCGTGACGTGCTCGTCGTTGCATCGGTCTCGTGTATCTATGGCCTCGGCAATGTCGAGGATTATGAGGGTCTCGCGATCACCGTGCGCAGAGGCGAAAAAATCGCGCGCGATGCATTTCTCCGAAAACTCACTGAAATTCAATATCGGCGATCTGGCATCGAGTTCAAACAAGGAATGGTGCATGTTCTCGGAGACACCGTGGAAGTTTTTCCGCCGAGCGACGACACGGTGATCCGCCTCGAAATCGCCTTTGATGAAGTGGAATCCATCACAGAGGTGGATAGCTTCACGGGCGAAGTGATCACCGAAATGGCGGAAGTGACGATCTTCCCCGCATCCCATAACGTGACAACGCGCGAAAAAATCGAGAGAGCGCTCGCAGGCATCCGCGAGGAACTCAAGGAGCGGGAGCGATTTTTTCTCGAAGCGAAGGAATTCGCGAAGGCGGAGCGTCTTCGGCAACGCACGGAGTACGACTGTGAAATGCTCTCGGAAACGGGGTACTGCACGGGCATTGAAAATTATGTTCGCTATCTGAATCTCAAAACTCCGGGTAGTCCTGCTGAAACACTCCTCGATTATTTCCCGAAAGATTATCTTCTCTTCATCGATGAATCCCACATGACGGTTCCGCAGGTCCGGGGGATGCATGAAGGCAATAAGAGCAGAAAGCAGACACTCATCGATTTTGGTTTCCGATTGCCTTCGGCACTCGATAATCGCCCGCTCAATTTCGCTGAGTTCGAAGCCCGCACGTGTCAAACGATCTTCCTCTCCGCGACACCCGGTCCCTATGAGTACGAGCACTCCCGACCGGCGCCGGTCGGCAAAGCAAAGACGAACCTCGTCGTTGAGCAGATCATCCGACCCACGGGACTTCTCGACCCCCCCGTCGACGTGCGACCGACGAAAGGGCAGGTAGAGAATATCGCGCGCGAAATCGGCGCCGCAAAAAATCGCGGCGAGCGCGTGCTCATCACGACGCTCACGAAGCGCATGGCAGAGGATCTCTGCCAGTTCCTCCTTGATCGCGGATTTAAAGTGAAGTACCTCCACTCGGATATCAAGACTCTCGAACGCGTGGAAATTCTCCGCTCCCTTCGTACCGGGGAAATTGACGTGCTCGTCGGTGTGAACCTCCTCCGCGAGGGACTCGATCTCCCTGAGGTGAGCTTCATCGCGATTCTCGATGCCGATAAGGAGGGATTCCTCCGCTCACGCGACGCGCTCATCCAGACGATCGGACGTTGCGCGCGGAATGTCCACGGTCACGTCGCGCTCTATGCGGACAGAATAACGCGCGCGATGCAGGAAGCGATGGACGAAACGAACCGCAGAAGGGTAGTGCAGGAAGCGCATAATAAGGAGCACGGCATCACGCCAAAATCCATTGAGAAGGCCGTGCACGATATTGCCGAAGAGAGCAAGAAACTGGAGCTCCGACGCCCCAAGCGTGATCACAGTAAAATCCCGAAGGACGAAAAGAAGCGTCTCATCCGCGAGCTCGAGCAGCAGATGGAGATCGCGGCGGAGAACCTGGAATACGAACGTGCGGCGGATTTGCGGGATGAGGTTGAACTCTTGAGAAGGGAAATTTGAGTGTACGATGCTTGCGATGACCTGGCCCAAGGATTCCGCCGGACACAGGATGACATCGAGGGTTCCGACTGCTTCTCTCGAGGAGTCTGTTTCATCCGTGCGTGAGCGGATCATGAAAAGAATTGCGGACTATAAAACAATCGACTACATCTACGTAGTAGACAATGAGAAAAAATTTGTTGGTGTCCTCTCGATCAAAGAACTCTTCGAAGCTGCTGCTGAAAAAAGAATCGGTGAAATCTGCAAGAATACATCGCTTGTCGCTGTTCGTCCAGAAACCCGAGAAGAGCACGCTGCCTATCTCGCAGTAAAAAATAATATCAAGGCAATCCCGGTAACCGACTCGGCACATGTATTTTTGGGCGTCATCATCGACGACACCATCCTGACCATTCTCCATCGGGAAATGCATGGAAATGTTTTTCGTCTTGCGGGTATCCGGCACACACGAGCATTCACAGAAAGCATTCTGGAACTTCCGCTCCTTACGTCACTCTGGCATCGCATTCCGTGGCTTGCATTCGGACTCATCGGCGGACTCATTGCCGCTCGGATCATCGCGAGCTTCGAGGTAACGCTCGAGCAAAACCTCATTCTTGCGGCCTTTATCCCTCTCATCGTGTACATGGGTGA
>CAYIRQ010000022.1:0-14649 GCA_964365905.1 uncultured Candidatus Peribacteria bacterium | reverse complement strand
GCCTTGCAGCCCTACTTGCTTTCCAAGCAAGCGCACTAGGCCACTATGCGACCTCTCCGTCAGCAACAGTTAACCATTGACTATCGACAATTGACAATCACAAGTTCAGGTTCGTTAGCGGGAGCTGCTTTTGACTCAGCGATGTCCTCGATGAAGAGTTGAGGACGCACGTTCCCTTGCCATGTATCGACGCCGATGCGACAGACAAGATCCACCGTCGGGGGAAGCTTTGGGAGGAGTGATCCCAAGTTGAATCCGATCGCTTTGATGCCACTCACCATGCACTGTAAGTGCCTTCCCTCATTTCCCACTCCCCTCGCAGAAGAGAGAGTTTGATTACGGAGAAGAAACCGTGGCTCTCGATTCCCTTCACCGTACGGTTCGAGCGCGCTCAGTGCAGCTGTGAGAGCAAGAAAAATATCCGAGGGGAAAAGTTCACCATCGACTGTAAGCGTGGGGAAAGGCTCCTCCCCTTTGAGGATGGTGCGGACATCTTGCTCGAATGCATCCTTCAGTTTCTCCCACTCCGCTAACTGCAGTGTGCATCCACCAGCCTTCGCATGCCCTCCATGTGTCAGGAGGAGTGGACCCATGCGACCGAGCGCCTCGGCAATGTGATACTCCGGAATGCTTCGGAGAGAACAAGTGATCTGCTCCCCACGTCGCGATCCGATTAAGCTCGGGCGACCGTAACGTTCGGTGAGCTTGCCAGCAATCAGTCCAACGATGCCTAGATGAAATTCCGATGACTCAAGTGCAATCGAAAAATTATTGACCTGTATCTTCTCTTCTGCGATTTCCAGAAGCCGAAATGTTTCCTCCTGTCGCTCTTCATTGAGAGAAACGATTTCCTCGAGAGCCCAACCGCCTTCGAGGAGAGCTCTCAGTGCGATCTTCGGATCAGCCATCCGCCCCGCAGCATTGATCCGTGGAGCGATGCGGAATCCGAGGTGCATGCTCGTGAGGGATTCGTCCTTTCGGCGTGTTGCCGCAACGAGATCGAAGAGAGGGTGCTTCGACACGCCCTCGCGCAGCTCGGGCTGCTCAGCATGACATACAACATCATTCAGTGCCTGCAACCCAAGTGTCACAATACTGCGGTTCTCCTGGAGAAGCGGGACAACGTCCGCGACCGTTCCGATCGCGGCAAGGGCAACATCTTCGTTCCATCCCTCCCACTTCGTACCTCTCCCTGCAAGCGCGCGCAGCAGAGTGAAGACGACGCCTGAGGCGCACAAGTGGACAGTTGACATTTGACTTTTGACAGTTGACAGCAGGGGATGCACGAGAAGGGCATCAGGAAGCTCTTCAGAGAGACTGTGATGGTCAAGGACGATGACGTCCATCCTGAGCGATCGTGCTTCCGAAATTTTTTCGGTTGCACCAATGCCTGTATCCACGGTGATAAGGAGTGTTGCGCCTGCTTCGTGTAACACAGAGATAAATTCTCTCTTGAGGCCATATCCATCCTTCTCCCGATGCGGAAGAATAACGAGAGGCTCTTGCTGGTGCCTGCGAAAAAAACGAACGAGCTGCGCCACCCCCGTGATGCCATCGGCATCGTAATCGCCAACGATCCCTACAGTTTCCCCGCGCGCGATCGCGTGATGAATACGCAACACCGCCTCTTCCATATCGCCGAGAAGAAACGGATCACTGAGCGTTTCAAACGTGGGGCGGTGCTCAAGATCAATACCGCGCTGTATGGCAAGATTTGTTACAAGAAGCTCCGGAGATCGCAATGCGGCAGTCCCCGAAGCTTGTTCACGAAAGACCCATCGCCTGCCTGTGAGCGACTTCGTGAGAACGTTGGAGCTCATGACAGGAGGCATGGGGGTTCCCATTGTACCCCTTTCTCGGAGAAAGCGGTGTCCCCCTTCGCTGGCTTCATCGTTCGCCTTCGGCTCCGATTCAGCTCGAATTCAATTCTGGCGGGACCGACGGGATTTGAACCCGCGACCTCTCCCGTGACAGGGGAGCGCTCTAGCCAGCTGAGCTACGATCCCATACCGATACAGTGTGGAAAATGAACGAACTACTTAAACTGTATCAGAGTGTGGAAGTTGAGCCAACGAAGAGGGAATGATTATTGTCTTCTGCTATACTCAGCATTCATTCTCCCATGCCATGAGTCTTCTTTCTGCTCTCCTCCTCACACTTCTCGGTATTATCCTCATGGGCAAGGGGTCGGACTGGCTGACGGATTCTCTCATCCCTATTGCACGGAGACTCGGCGTATCGGGCGTTGCGGTGGGGCTCATTCTCGTCTCGGTTGCGGTGAGCCTTCCGGAAATCCTCGTTGCTGTTCTTGCAACGCTCCAGGGATACCCCGGAATTGCGCTCGGAGTCGTCCTCGGGTCGATCATCTGTAACATCGGTCTCATGACGGGCCTCTGTGCCATTATTCGGCCTCTGAGAGTAAAAAGAACGATCATTCTTCGGGACGGAATTTTCTCAATCATCATACCCATTCTTATCTTCGCAATCGGAGCCAGTGGAGAAATCACACGATTAGAGGGTGGAGCGTTGCTCCTGCTCTTCATTCCCTACCTCACAAATATCTTTCTTCAGGAACGGGAACAAACATTGGAGCAGCGCAGTGAGGATATGCGGGAAATCGAGATGGAGCTTGATTTCATTGGGATCAATTTCGGGAAACTCAAATCTGGATGGGCATCCTTTTCTCTGGGGACAGCGATGCTCCTCTTCGGCACTCACATCTTTTCCTCGCAACTTATCTGGTTTGCGGGAAGTTTCGGCATTGATGAACTCATTATTGGTCTCACGATCGGAGCGCTCGGGCCGTCACTCCCCAATATCTTTGCAGCGTATCAAGCGACAAAGAAAGGAATGGGGGACATTGCTGTCTCCGAGACGCTCGGAGCGAACGTCTTCACGCTCCTTGTGACGCTCGGCATTGCGGCCATGCTTTCACCGGTTGCAATCTCGAGTCGCTGGCTTTCCTTTGAACTACCCGCGCTCATTATCATGAGCTTCCTACTCTTCTTTTTTCTACTCACGAAGCACACGGTCTCGCGACCGGAGGGAGCTATACTACTCTTGGGATACCTCTCGATCGTTGCCATTCAAATTTTCATTGCGCTCTAGCTGGCACTATGGATTCCCCCGCGCGAGCGAGAGGATTTGGCTGCCTTGGTGATAGCAACAATGACGATCGCCGAAAGTCCGCCTGTGAATACCTTGTGACACACTTCCGGCTCGCAGATACCTTTTCGGTGCCGAAGCAGGGTAATCCCGTCGAGCTCTGGTTGCACTTGTAGAGTGACGGTATCCTTCCCCCCAATGCCAGACATCACCTTTATCCTTCAGGATGGACAAGTAAAGAAGCTGACAGCAGAAAGTGGGAAGACCGTCCTCCAAATCGCGCTCGAGAACGGAATCCCCATGGAGCATGCCTGCGGTGGAAACGGCTTCTGCACGACGTGCTCGTGCGAAGTGCAGGGAGGACAGGCTGCGATCGATAGCAAAGCCGTGAGTCCGGTGAACGAGAAAGAGGTGAATATGGGGGTGGAGGGACCCGATACCCGCCTTGGGTGTCAAATGCAGGTGTACGGTGATGTCACGGTGAAACCGGTGGAACTTTAGGGAGCTGCTGTTCGTAAGTCTTCCACAGCGCCCCGGAATGCACCGATGAGTTCGGGTGACGCATCGCCGATCACTTGCGGGAGGAAGATTTCCGTGGGGGCTCTCTCCAGCACATACCGCCGAACATTTGCGGAGAATGCGTTCTGCTGGCCATGCTCAGAAGGAGTACTCGTCTGTGGTTCGAAAGCAAGTCCAGTCACCTTCCCCTCATTGACGGCGAATGTGACCTTAAAGGCGTGCTGTTCACTCTGGAGGGCATAGGTTTTTGTAAATGTGAATTCTCTTCCTCCGCCAAGAAGCTGTGCCCTCAGGTTGCAGGAAACGAGGAGGAGAAGTGAGAGACAGAGGAATCCCTTTTTCATGCATTGAAAGCATAACAAAGGGCTGGGGCTGGGGCCAGGGCAAGAAGAATGTTACTCCCTGCCCTTGTTCTTGCCTTTGCCCTACGTTCCCTCTTTCCAGCTTTTGAGATAGTTCTCCTGCTCCGACGTCAGGGAATCGATGAAAATTCCCATTTCCTCGAGCTGCAACCGCGCGATGAGGTCATCCATTTCCTCCGGAAGGTCAATCACTTTCGCCGGGAGTTTGCCGCGATTCTTCACGAGGTACTCACAGGCAAGTGCTTGCCCGCAGAAGCTCATGCTCATGACTTCCGATGGATGCCCCTCAGCGGAAGCAAGGTTCACGAGGCGTCCTTCCCCTGCGACGTAGACGACTTTTCCAGAGGAGAGAAGATATTCATCGAGGAAGTGGCGGACGCGTCGCTTGCGACGGGCGCTCGCTTCGAGGGATTGGAGATCGATTTCACTGTCGAAGTGACCGGCATTCGCGAGAATCACGCCATCTTTCATGCGCTCAATGTGTTCCATGCGGATGACATGCAGATCTCCCGTGACAGTGACGAAGACTTCCCCAAGGGAGGCGGCTTCCAGCAGTGGCATCACCCGGAAGCCATCCATCGCGGCCTGGAGTGCGGCAAGAGGTTGCACCTCCGTCACGATGACATTCGCACCGAGCCCTTGCGCGCGGAGCGATACCCCTTTCCCACAACTCCCGTAGCCGCAAACGACGACCGTTTTCCCCGCGACGAGGATGTTCGTCGAACGCAGGATGCCGTCCCAAGTGGATTGCCCGGTGCCGTAAAAGTTATCGAAGAGATGCTTCGTCTTATTATTATTCACGGCAATCATCGGGATCTTCAGCGCGCCATCTCGTTCCATGGAGTGGAGACGAATAATGCCCGTCGTCGTCTCTTCGCATCCGCCGAGAAGATGAGAGAGAGCCTCCGTGCGCTTTGTATGGACTTCGGTGACGAGATCGCACCCGTCGTCGATCGTGATGTCGGGCTTCGCATCGATCACCGCATTCAGAAACTTGTAGTAATCGTTCTTGGTTTCTCCCTTGTATGCCCAAATGAGCACACCCTCCTCCGCGAGTGCCGCTGCAACATCATCCTGAGTGCTCAGGGGGTTGCAACTCGTGACTGCAACGCGGGCTCCACCAGCGACCAGCGTGCGAACGAGCACTCCCGTTTCTTTCGTCACATGGAGCGCCATGCCAATCGTGAGGCCCTGAAAAGGCTGCTCCTTCTTCAGCCTCTCGCCGATGCGCCGGAGCGCCCCCATGCGTTTTTCCGCTATTTCAAGGTTCAGGCGCCCTTGGGGGGCGAGAGCCGGGTTTGCCACATGTGACATGGAACGTATGGGGAGGAAAAAACATGGGACAGTGTATCAAGTTTTCCCTTGCAAGGAATGGGGAGGCATTGTAGACTATGTTTGTCATCGGAGATGAGTCTACAAAGCTTCAGGTTTAGCCTGAGGCTGGGTTTTTGAGTTTCTCATTCTTCATTCTTCATTTTCAGTTATGCGCGCATCGTTCATCGCAGCCATTAATCAGATTTGTGCCGAAAAAAACATTTCGCACGAGCACGTGCTCGAAGCCGTAAAGCAGGCTATCGGGACCGCCTATCGTAAAGATTACGGAAATAAAGAGCAGGAGATCCGTGTCGTCCTCCGCGAGGACCAGGACATGCCGACGATTCTCCTTGTGAAGGAGATCGTCGAGGAGGTGGAGAACGAGAATATTGAGATTGGACTCGAAGACGCGCGGAAGCTCAAGCCCGATGTCTCGGTGGGGGATGAAATCGAAATCGACGTCACCCCCGTTGGCTACGGCCGCATTGCCGCGCAAGCGGCGAAGCAGGTGATTCTCCAGAAGATTCAGGAAGCAGAGAAGAAGGCGGTCTTCGAAATGTTTAAAGACAGAGAAGATGAGTTGCTCACGGCGACTGTCACAAAGGTGGAGCCAAACTGGGTCACGCTCGAAATTGAGAAGAACACGGTTTCTCTCCCGTGGCGCGAGCAAATTCCCGGGGAACACTACTACACGGGAAAGCGCATCCGCGTATACCTCGATCGCGTGGAGATGACGACGAAAGGGCCGCAGCTTCGCATTTCCCGCACCCATCCGAATCTCGTGAAACGTCTCCTCGAGCTCGAGATCCCCGAAGTGCGCAATGGCGACGTGCAGGTGATGGCAATCGCGCGCGATCCGGGTTTCCGCAGTAAAGTTGCGGTGAAGAGTACCGATCCACGCATTGATCCGATCGGTGCGTGCGTGGGGCAAAAAGGCGTTCGTATCCGTGCTGTCATGGAGGAGCTCAATGGAGAGCGTGTCGATATGATCGAGTGGTCCGATGATCCGATCAGACTCATTGCAACGGCGCTCCAGCCCGCATCGATCTCCGCAGTCATTATTGTGAACGACAACGCGTACACGGATGATCAGGGGAGAGTGGTGAAAAAGCGCGCAGCGGTCTTTGTGGAAGAAGCGCAACGTCCGCTCGCAATTGGGAAAAAGGGACAGAACATTCACCTCGCGACGGAGCTCACGGGATACGAGCTCGATATGTATAACTATGAGGAGCTCCCCACGTTCCAGGCGAAGCTCGCGGAACTTCGGGGTGACGGTGCCCCTGCGACGATTCAGGTGCAAGGAACAGAGGATTCGGGTTTGGAGTCGGGTTCGGAAGCAGTTGCAGAAGTGCCTCAAGTCGAATCCCAACCCCAACCCCAACCCTAACCTCCCACTATGCCTCTCTTCCGTACCAAGGCAGGAGCTGTTCCTGCTTGTATGAAAGTTTTGAAAGAAATGAAGGGAGAACCTCTTCCAGTGCTTTGATGGAACTTGGAGAAACCGGAGTACAACCGGGCAACGCTTTTCGATGCTCCTCGATGAGCTCGCCGACGTATGCTCCTTCCAGCGTGGCTGCCTCTTCGAGATCAATGAGAACGGGCTCGGAGTACTTCAAAATGTCACTCTGAGGATGACACGCGGAGCGTCCCGAAGGGCACAAGTTTCTTATAAAGAGCTGTGTTCTTCGGGTGGAGTGCAGCCAGTAGAACCCCTCTCCCACCGGGAGAGAGTAGGGTGAGGAGACGCGCGCTTCCCACAGCTCACTCAAGTGCACTCCTGCAAGGGAGGTACCAAGAAAATGACTCAGCACATTTGCCATTGTGATCCCCACTCGCACGCTCACAAATCCCCCCGGCCCCGCGATGCAAGCGATGTGCGTGAGATCTTCGTAGCGCCACCCAACTTCTTTCAGGGCTTCTTCCAAATATCTTGTGATATGACTCTCCCCCTGCTTTGGCAGCATCTTTCGCACCAATATCTTTTCCTCTGTGGAGAGGAGAAGGGAGGGTTCGGCACTTGCGGTATCGAAGAAGAGGATGTGCATGCGTCAGGGAAGGCGCTTCACAACGAAGGATCTCATGATTTTTCCGAGGGAAACCTGAAAGGCAGATTGCACCCGCTGGAGAGCGCCGCCTTTTTTTGAAAGAGATGTTTCCACCAAATACCTTTCATCTCGAAATTCTATTTTTCGGATACGGACAGCAACGTGCCGATACATTTCCTCAAACTCTTCAAGCGGGATCTTCCGATTTGCACGCAGTGCGTAAGCACCTGCATAATCAGATGCATTGATAAGCCGGAAATACTTGCGGATGACGTCCACATCTTTAACGGGCGATGCGTATTCTTCCACGTCATAACCCGTGAGAACGACTGTGCCTGGCTCGGCCCATGTATACAGTTTTTCCGCATCCTGCTTCGATAGCCGCACACATCCGCCTCCCGCCTCATCACCGATGGCCGCAGTCGTTGCAAGCTCTCCCTGGGCATTTTCGGGAAGCGCATGAATGCCATATTTCCCATCGAGGAATTCCATCCAGTAGGGCATATAGACACCGGCGGATTTTGAGAGCATCCGTTCGTTCTTGGAGATGATGCGAAATCTGCCGAGGGGCGTGGGGTGACCCTCATCACCTGTCGATACGACGAATGTTCTCATCTTTTTTCCGAATTCATAGTATGAGAGGCGCTCTGAAAATGTATTGATACGAATTGCTTTGGGGTACTGCATGTACTCCGCATAAAAGCTCGCATGCACTGTCGGAGCCAGTGAGAGGAGAAGTGCGGTAATGAGGGTTTTTGGCATTCGCATAAGAAGATCGAAACCATTCTATACTCTCTTTGCCATGCTCCTCTCCGTCATTATTCCGACTCATCGGCGCAGAGACACCCTCCGCCTTTGTCTGGAGTGCCTGGCAAAGCAAAGCATCCTTCGGTCCTTCGACAGGCTCAGGACAAGCTCAGCTCAGGATGACACTATGGAAGTCATTGTTGTAAGTGACGGCCCCGATGAAAAAACTGCGGAAATGATCCAGTCATTACCGTGGCCATTTCAGTTTCAGTACTTTGCAATCCCAAAAAGTCAGCAAGGGGTTGCACGGAATCGCGCCGCGGAAAAAGCGCGCGGGAAGTATGCGCTGCTCATTGGAGATGATATTTTTCTCGCGAGAGATGCGTGTGAGGTGCATCTGCGGGCACATGAGGGACAAAGAACAATGGACCCTTCGGCTAGGCTCAGGACAGGCTCTGGACAATGGACAAAGGACCAAAGGCTACGTCCTTCATCCCGTATGGCAGTTCTTGGCCATACAACATGGGATCCAACCTTGCGTATTACCCCTCTCATGCAATGGATGGAGCAGAGCGGTGTGCAGTTTGGATACCCCAAACTTGCAGCCCATGAAAATAGCGTTGTGCCCCAGAATCTCCAACACTGGTTCACATACACAAGTAACCTCAGTCTCCCGACGCACCTTCTTCGACACCATCCCTTTCGCGAAGATATTTCCCTCTATGGCTGGGAAGACGTCGAGTGGGGGAGGAGACTCGCGCTCGCAGGCATAAATCTTTTGTATGAGCCTGCTGCCAAGGGCTATCACCACCACCCTTTCACTGATCAAGAAGTGTGGGAGAGATCACGGAAGCTTGGATTTTCTGCGATGGAGATGGAGAAGCTTGTACCGAGGTTGCGACTTCAACCGCAGGGTCTAAAAAAGCTTGCATACCGCCTTTTTGCCTTGCTTCCGATATATAAAGGGAAGCATTGCAGGGCGTTTTTGCGAGGGATGAGAGAGGCGGGCCGCGGCCCGGGACGGCCGCTCTGATTGTGAAATTTTCAAACAGCAGAGCGCCCCGGAGCTTGTGGTGAGCTTGTCGAACCGCGGGTGCGATTTTTTATGCCACCTGTGCAAGTGATGCAATTTTTTCTTTCACCGCTTCGTTCGCAGGCTCCAAGCGATTGATGCGACGATAAACCTCCTCCGCGTGTTCCGCATCCGAAAGCTGAAGATATGAATCCGCGAGGAGGTGGAGCAAGGTCGTGTCGCGCGTGAGAGAGGCTGCGGCCTTTTCCAAAAGGCCTGCGGCATCCGCAAAACGCTTCGCGGCGATGCATGCCCGCCCGAGATCGTAGCTGCGCTGCGGGTTTTTTGGATCCAGATTGAGAGCGGATTGATAGGCGTGGCAGGCTTCCTCATATTTTTCCTGCTTATAGCAGGCAAGGCCGAGATTGCTCAGAAGCGATGGTTCTTGAATGGACTGAAGAAGCTCGCGATAGAGAGCCTCTGCCTTTTGCTCTCGTCCTGTGTCGAGGTACAGACGCGCGAGCTGCCCCTTCACCTCAGCTGCCTCTGGCTGAATCGTGAGGGCCTGAATAAGTGATCGTTCGGCAGCGTGCGCATCCTGCTTTGCGATGGCCTTCTCTGCCTGCCGTAGCAGTGTCCGCACCTGTTGCATCTCAATCGCACAAGTTCGCGGAGACTTTCGCACTTTTTCGATGGGTGTGTCTGGGATGAGCTTCGCATTTCGTTCCCGAGCAGAGGAGAAACCGTTGCGAACGGAACGGACAATGCGTCGGACATTTCGAATGCGGAGGATGCTACGCAGGAGAAAAAGCGAGATGATCCCAGCGGCTGAAACGATGAGGACCAGGAGATAAATCATACGGTTTCGCGGAAAAAAGAGCGCCAACTTTCTCTCATGCTGTATGCAATGTCGGCGTAGCGATCCCGCTTCACCGCTATCGATGAAAGCGGAGAAAAGACTAAGCTCTCAATTTGGAAGCGAAGACGCATCATGCGGGGAGTGCGGAGAATTGCAGGGCGGCCTGAAGAGCAAGGAGCGGGCGTTGCGTATTACTTTCGAGAGCGTGGAGCAGTCGAAAATAGTGGACAAGTCCGGCATCAGCCTTGGCAGCAGCTGTTTCCTGCTGCGAGCGGAGCTGTTCCCGGAGAAGAAAACCGAGCTGTTCAAGGAACAGAGATCCTCCATCTTCCTCCAGTGCCTTCTGTAACAGCGTGAGACGTTCCACGGGCGACGCGACCCCCAGGAAGCGCTCCGCGTCGAGGTATGCCTGACGAAAGTTCCGGAGGAGTTCCGGATTCTCGAGTGCGCGGGAGAGAACACCCGGGGCGCCCCGCGCCATCTGCAACATGAGGAGACGATCTTCCTCGGGGAAATTCTGAAGCAAAGGAACAAGAGCGGAGGCCGGAAGCGGGAAAAACTGGATGATGCGCATTCGGGAGAGAATTGTCAGCGGGAGGAGCCTGGGATTTTCCGTCGTACAGAGGAACAGGACACGCGGAGGAGGTTCCTCGAGAATTTTGAGCAGTGCGTTACAGGCTTCGATGTTGAGACGCTCCATGGAGCGAATGAGGCAACAGAGATGCAGCCCCTCCGGAGTTTCATGCAGTCGGCGTTGCAGCTCGCGAATATCATCGATACTGATCGTATCTGTTTTTGCCTTTCGCTTCGCGCGGTGCTCCTGGGAGATGTTTGAAAATTTCGCGATGACACTCCAATCTGTGCAAACATCCTCAATCCAGAGCTGATCGAGCACCAGAAGATCGGGATGCATATTCTTCTTGAGGAGGTACTCTGCTCTTTCCCGTTCTTCCTCCGCGAGATGCCGCGTGAGAAGACGATGTGCAAACCATTTCGCAATGGTGAATTTCCCAAGATGCCGTTTTCCCGTGAAGAGATACGCATGCGTGAGGGTTTCTTGTGCGAGATCGCGAAGAAGCTCCCCGCACTGTCTGCTATGACCAATCATCGTACAATCCCCTGGATTTCCGAATCCATCGTCCTGACGGATGCCTGAAGGAGAGGGGCCTTCCATAGAGAAACAGAGAGGAATGATGGACTTACTTGCGATAGGCAATAATGCCCATGAAGCGCGCGCGTTCGACTGCGAGCGTCAGCATTTTCTGGTGCCGGAGGCACACGCCCGTGTAGTAGCGCTTTTTGATCGCACCGAAATAGTTTGTGTACTTCTTGAGGAGGGGATAATCCTTGTAATCGATCCACGGAAGATGTTTCCTTGCCTTACAGAAAGGGCATGCCCGTTTTCCGGGAGGTGGACCTTTCTGCTGCTGGTGCCGGGAGGGAGGCATATGCATGAAGTGGTTACAGCTTCAAATCTTCATCAGAGATAATTTCACCGAGTTTCTCCTCGATGGATGCTCCGTCCGCGGGAGCGGATGGCGCGGCAAGTGGGGGAGCTGTGCGGACAGGACGCTTCGCGAGTCTTTGCTTCACTGCCTCTTCACGGTCTTTCTCTTCCTGTTCTTTCGCGCGCTCCTGATCGATCTTCCATGCCTCGAAGCGCTCCGCAAAGGTGGAAACTTCATAGTTCTTCGGCACTTTCATGGCGAGGTGACGAAGCACGTTCTTTTCGAGGCGCAGAGCAGCGTCGACCGCGGAGAGTGATGACGGTGCGAGCTCAAAGAGGTAGACGATGTATTGGCCCTCCCGGTGCTTACGAATGGGATACGCGAGACCCTGGCGTCCCCATTCATCTTTATGGAGTTTTTTCCCGCCGCGTTCGGTAAAAATTCCCTCTACTTCCGAGCTGGTCTCCTTCAGTTCCTTCTCCGAGAGCGTCACTGGGAGGAGCAGGATCACTTCGTAGAGACGCACTTCGTCCGATGATGGCGTGAAGGTGGGCATGGATTCTTGGGCGTGTCCCTCGGAGGGAACGGGCGCTTTTCTCAAGGGAGAAGAGCGGAAATCCTGAGATTCGGATCCGTTGGTTGCGGTAGAGTACTCTCACATTCAGGTCCACGCCAGTCTCTTTCCACCGATTATTAATGGTTTCATCCCCATGATGCTTCGGCAGGCTCAGCACAGGCTCCGCATTACCGAGGCAATCGAAGGACTCAGCGGGACCTTTGAGGTATCCTCTGCAGGCTATGGAGCCTCTCAGCCCCTTTTCGAAGAGGATTCTCTCCGATGCGAGCGTAGGCAAAGAAGCCCGAGGGAGTAGATTGAGCATTCCCTGGTCGCGATTCTGGCCCATGATCATCAGCCTTCGCCAAGGCTTCGGCCGACAAGTAGGATGGATCGTGCGCCCGCGGATTCCGCGAAGTCCGAACACACGGCGATGGATCCTCCGAATCGGAGCGGGCATTTTCGGGGTCATTGTTCTCTACGGTGCGCATATCCTCTTCACACTCCCCAATGTTGATGATATCGGCGCACTCGTTGCCGCAGAGAGCACTGCGATCACCGATCGCAATGGCATCGAGCTCTACCGGATTCACGGTGATGAAGATCGGACCTTTGTCCCACTCGCAAAAATTGCCGACACGCTCAAGCAGGCAACGGTCGCTATCGAAGACGAACGATTTTTCACGCGCGGGTGCTTCGACCCGCGCGCATTCCTTCGCGCTGCCTTTGGCAATGTTCTTGGTGGATTCGGATCGCAGGGAGGCTCGACGATCACGCAGCAGTTTGCGAAGAACGCTCTCATCGGGTCGCGCAAAAAGCGCATCACGCGGAAGCTCAGGGAATACATTCTGAGTTGCAAGCTCGAACGGCGGTACACGAAAGAACAGATTCTCGAGCTCTACCTCAATCGCATTCCGTATGGATATAACGTGCATGGTGCCGAGCAGGCTGCCCAAACCTATTTTGCAAAATCCGCGAGCGGTCTCACCCTCGCGGAAGCAGCGGTTCTTGCCGCTCTCCCTCAGCTTCCTTCCTACCTCAACCCCTACGAAGATCATGTGCGATCGACACTTTCCGAGGAAGGAGTCAGTCGTTTCGCGAAAGGAAAAATCCGTGACGCCTCGGATCTTCGAGAAGATGATTTCTGGCTTGGGCTCGTCGGAAGCACCGTCGGGTCCGGGTCGAGCGTCACGGGAACCAGGGTCTATATCGGCGGGCGGACAGATCAGGTCCTTCGCAACATGCAGGACCAGGGATTCATTACGGAGGAGGAGCGGCGTGAGACTCTCGCCGAACTTCAGGGCATCACCTTCAAACGTACCCGTGAAAATATTCGCGCACCACACTTCATCTTTGCCGTGCGTGAACAGCTTCTCACCATGTTCCGCGAGCAGGGAGAGCAGGAATTTCTGGAGCAGGGAGGGCTTCGGGTCACGACGACGCTTGATTGGAAGCTGCAGGAGAGCGCGGAACGTATCGCCCGAGAGGTGGGCGCCATGAACATGAATCTCTACGGAGCCTATAACGTCGCGGTGCTCGTAGCGAAAGTGCAGAGCGGAGAGATCCTCGCGTATGTCGGCAATCGGGACTATTGGGATACAGCATCAGACGGCAATGTTGATGTCATCCGGTCCCCCCGTCAGCCGGGATCGAGTTTCAAGCCCTTTGCCTATGCCGCCGCATTTCTGCGGGGCTTCACTCCTTCGACGGTACTCTGGGATATCCCGATCGAGATTGGGGATGATGAGCCGGATAACTTTGACCGCACATTCTGGGGCCCGCTCACGATCCGGCGCGCGCTCGGTGCGTCACGGAATATTCCCGCAGCGCAGTCTTTTGTCCTCGCGGGAGGAGAAGAAACGATTCTCGATCTTGCGGAGCAAATGGGGGTCACCTCGATCCGAAAGAGAAAAGAGGAGCTCAGCCGCGAACTCGGGTACGAGTATGAGTATGGCTGGCCGCTCGCGCTGGGGGCCGCGGAAGTCCCGCTTGTCGAAATGGTGCAGGGGTATCTCACCTTTGCGCGCGCAGGAAAGAGCATTCCTCTCGTTTCCATCCTCAAAGTCGAGGATCGCTTCGGGAATATTTTATTTGCAGGCGGAAACAACGTTCGCCGGCAAATGAATTCGCCGGCGAACGTTGAGGAACGTGACGTCCTTGATCCCAAAACTGCGTACATGATCACCTCGGTTCTCTCCGACGAATCAGCCCGTCCCACGGAATACTGGAGGTCACAGCTCTCGGTCCCGGGATATCAGACTGCGGCGAAGACAGGAACGAGCAACAAGTGCCTGAAGCGAGCGCCTCTCAAGAAGAAGTCTTCCGGGGGTCAGCCTGCGGAAGGAAAGTGCATCGATCTCCGTCCCGACAATAACTGGACGATCGGGTACACCCCCGAGATCATTGCCGGTGCATGGGTGGGGAATGCGTCGGGCAGCGCCATGTACCCGAAAGCTTCAGGGCTCGATACCGCGAGCCACATCTGGAAGCCGGTGATGGTCGCGGCGCACCGGAACCTTGTTGCTCCCCGAACAACATTTTCTGTTCCCGAGGGGCTCGTGAATATTGAAATATCTGAACTCTCCGGGAAACTCCCGGCACCCTGCACACCGCTCGATCGCCGTAGAGCAGATTTCTTCCGTGAGGACGAAGCCCCGAAAGAATTGGACGATGCATGCGTGG
>CAYIRQ010000021.1:0-14982 GCA_964365905.1 uncultured Candidatus Peribacteria bacterium | reverse complement strand
ATCGTTATCGATCACACCATCTCCACATGACTCAACCTTGCGACCCGCAGTACAACCATCTCCATCGGTCGTATTGCCATCATCGCATGATTCATTATCAGTGAGGGTGAGTGGATCACAATCGACCCCTGAGGCTTCTATCGAGTCGTTCCCACAAGCAATGGTCTTGCATGAAGAGGAACACCCGCCGGAACACTTCGGGGCGCAGAATTGAAATACGGGACAAGCATCGGGATTTGCCGTGCAGACGGTGCTGGTCGTGCCGCATACGCTCCCAAGGTCGCAATCTTCATTCGCCTCGGTCACGCCATTGCCGCATCGCTCGATCTTACACGTCGCACTGCAGCCATCATCACTCTGCGGAACACATGCGGCACTGGAGTTCTTGGGAAGACAGGCCTTTCCCCGGGGACAATCGAGGTGGGAGCTACAGCGACTTACGGGGGCACCCTCACAGTAGCTGTGATCGATCGGACAATCCTGCGGATCCGTGCAGCGGGAACCGTTGTCGCAGAGGCCTCCGTCATCGCATTGCTCTCCCAATTTCTCTTGCGGTCTGCCATCGCCGCAGATCTGATCTTGGCAATAGTCATCGCAGCCATCGGCGTCGGCGCTGCGCGCGGCGCATGTTTCATTCCGATGACATTTATTGACCGCACCGATACCCGCACTGGGAGGGACGGCAGGACAATCGTCCGTCGCCCCTGAAATCGTACAGGGCTGAGGATCTCCATTCGGCTTGTTATAGGTACACGTTCCTTTGTTCAGGCACTCTGTGGGATAGAGCAGCATACACGCCGTGCCATCGATGCACGTCGCCCCCGTATCGCACTCCTCGCCTCCTTGCTCCACGGTATCCCCACAAATTTGCAGTATGCACTGCGCATCGCAGGATTGCAGTCGCGGCTCGGTGGCATTGCGCGGCCTGCATTCGCTTCCATCCCTGCACTTCTCCCCGAACGCGCACTGCAATCCATCGTCGCACTGCATCCCGTCATCACACTCCTCCGCTCCGCCTCCTTTACTGAGGTAGGTCATCCGATCGCCGCAGCGCGGCACATCCTCACAGGAGGCATTGCAGACGGAACGGTCATCCCCGCTCTTTGCTCCGATCATGCGGGGGCGACAGAGCGTATCGGTCTCAAGCATGCAATATTGTGAAACAGGACAGTCTTCATTCCCATTGCATCGCTCCCCCGTGTCGTAGCATGTCCCCCAGATTTCTTCGACCGTGCAATGCGTGCAGTCGTCATCGTTGCCGCAACTCAAGTAAGGATGGTTCGTGCAGAATCCGCGCGTGCGCCCCGGAAGTTTTTGACACGTGGAAAGTCCGAGGCATTCGGTCTCCGCGCTGCAGCGGAGATCAGTCGCCATTTCCCCAATGCGACAGACGCCGTCCGCGCTGAAGCGGCAGGAATCTTTCTTCCAACGCGCGCAGTCGAAGCCCGTGAGGCCGGGAGGGCAATTGCAGGACGCATCCCCCTGATCCGGGGCGTCACATGTTGCCCCGTCAAACCGGCACGTCTTCTTCCAGATCCCGCCGCACGACGCCGAATCATCGGCGGAGCATGCTTGCCCTCCGATCAAACAGTCCTTAAAGCCTTTGCATGGCGCTCCATTCGGACATTCCTTCCCTTCGTCACAGGCTTCCCACCACTCCCGCGGCCCCGCGCCAAAGAGACCGTCGCCGCAATACCCGCCTTCCACCTGACAGAAGGCGTCGCACCCGTCGCCTGGGAAACGATTCCCATCGTCGCACTGCTCCGCTCCCTGCACGCCGCCATCGCCGCAGAGATCGGCCGCCGGGAGGATGCATGCCCTGCAGAGAGCTGGATCATCACACTGCTCTCCTTCATTCCCCTCTGTAAAGAGAGGCTGGAACGAGGCGGTCCCGAAGAGATTCGAGACCGCCGCGAGATCGAGGAGGAGATCATAGGTGCGAAGTTCCGCACCGGTCGCGGAGCTTTGGCCATCAAACACCGACTCAGATCCATACGCGATGATCGAAAGCTCCTCACGGAGAGAGAGGAGCTCCCATTCACGCTGCACGGCGTCACGCACCTCAAGAACCAGGAAAACACATTCCGGATAGGTCGTCTTCTCTCCATCTACCACTTCGGGCTCCCGCGGCTCGCGAAGAGGCGGAGGCTTCGATGGGAGCCACCAGGGATACCTTCGGCAGGTGTCCTCGGGGGCAAGGAGCACGGCGTCGCGGGCCCACTCCTGCACATCGGAAAAAAGGAAATCCTTCCCCTTGGGATCTTTTCCGAGAGCCAAATTCTCGGGATACAGAGGAACGAGATCGAACGAGCGGAATGCGATGAGGTCATCCCCGCGGGAGATAGTGGGATTCGTCCCGACTTTGAAAAACTGCGTCACGAGATCGGCGGCGACTGCAGTGACAACGCGATCTTGTATCCAATTCGTCTTTGTACGTTCATCGGACTTGATCCCGTCCTTCTTATCAATATCGATTGGCGAATATTCTTCCACGCTCTCGAATGGAACACTCTTCGCGACGGACTCCGTCGAGCGGTAAAGCTGCCTGTAGAAGGAGGAGCCGGTGAGGGTCCAGGTGATGGGGGGCTGGGGGAGAGGATCTGCCGCCCATGCGGGCGGAAATTCCAAAATCCAAATTCCAAATCCCAAACAAATTCCAATGACCAATTTCTCAACAAACAGACAACAAGTACCTGACACCTGAAACCTGAAACCTGAAACCTTCACATCTCTCTTGCCATTCATGGAGAAGAAATACCTCATGGCTTCCGTAGGGAGGTTTCCGGCTGCGAAAGCTTCGCGGGGAAGCATTGAGCCGCATCGGAGAGGAGGGCAAACGCGTTGCGTACATCCGTCCCGCCGCGCTGGAGGCAGCGCAGACTCGCATGGAGCGGCAGGTACTGTTCCGAGGAACGGAGAGAAAAGAGGAGACGGTCGAGCGTTGCCCGGGCGCGGAGTTTTTCCGGACCGATGACGTCTTCACTCGCAAATCGCGCCCCCACGTACAGGCGATATTGATTGAGCGCTTCCTCAGGAAAGAGAGCGTCGAGGAGCGCCAAATTATTCTGCGCCGCGAAGAGATGGCAATCATAGGTGCGCCAGAGTTCTGTGATGAGTTTTTCAAAATCGCTGTATTTGAGGGTAGGAAGATCCGGAACGTGCGGCAGATCTTTCGCGATTGATGCCATAACGGACCCAACCGGAATCACATCCTCGAGACGCTTCTCGTTGCACGCAAGAATCGTGTCGCCGGCAAGGAGTTGCATGCGTTCCTCGATCAGTCTCTCCATTGCCCAGTGATATCGCTTTTGCGCCTCTGGGAAGGTGAGATCAGAGAAAAGCTCGCTCGCAGTGCATGTGCGCAGCGGCGGCTTAGAGGGACCAAGCAGGTAGACACGTGCGAGAAAGATGACGAACACGCCGGCTGCGAGTGCAGCGAGAGAGAGCGTCACGGCGCGGTGTCGTCGCGTCAGTTGCATTGTGTCATGAGGCATGGAATCGGATGAAGGACGGACCCAAAGAGATCCACAAGTCCCCGGAGCGGTTCGAGGAATCCTTCACGAACTTCGCGGAGAACGGTTTGAAAAAGGGATAGCACCTGGCGCGCTCCCCGAATGGAACTTTCTTCCGCGACAAGTAATCGGAGCATCTGTCTCTCTTCCTGCAACACCTGATCGACCATTACCCGGCAGTTATCACCCACGGTAAAAAAAGTGGGAGTGAGCCACACAGTCGGTACATCCTTGAAAGCAGGATCTTTGCTGATCTTGTCGTAATCACAAGATGAAATTTCGAGAAGATTCAGACTTTGATCCCGTCGCTCGGGGCTCCACCACCTCCCGCGCGCCGCAAAGAGCCGCGAGCATCCGAGCGGTTGATGGGGAAGCAGCGTCCCCTCCCCCGCGCGACCAGTCGCAATATCCACGGAACTGCAGAGCGCCTGCAGGCGACACGAGAATGCGTGATAGTTAAGGACCAAATACGGGACAAGATCCGTCGTTCGTCCCGGCCCTGCACCGAGGACACCCTGCTCCTCTCCTCCGAGCTGCACCTCCCGGTATGCATCCCGTTCCACCCGGATCATGCGGGCTGTGTCTATCTCACACTGCGCCATCGCTCCTTCCAGTTTTTCTTCAGGCGTGAGGGCTTGTGCGGGCACCGCGAGGAGAATGAAGGAAAGGCCAACGATCGCGAAGAAGCGCTTCATTCAGGCGAAGAAAAAAGAGCTTCTGCAGCAGGCTGTCGCGCTGCGACATTTTCGAGTTCATTCCGTGGTACAACGGAAACAAAGCGTACCTGCGCATTCCACTCGTCGACCGCGACAAGTAACCGATCCTGAAGAAGTGTGAAGGACTGATCGAGCTGCGCGTGCTGACGGAGATATCGCTGCGGACGAACTGTGCCGCAATCAGCACACGGCGGCGGAGCGACGAGTGGCGGCAAACGTATGCCGCCGGGTAACCCCGCATCGTACAGTGCTCCAAGAAAATAATGCGTGGAGGCGAGTTTGACTTGCGGCGTTTCTCCCGGAATAAATGTTGCGGCCCGGAGCGCGGCGGGATTCTCGCGGGAACCATACAATCGAAATTCATGCACGAGAAAATTGGTGGGGGTCGCCGATGTTTCACATGTCGACTGGAGCGATAGCAGGCGTTTCTTCCTCCACTGCAATGCCTCATTCCATGTATCAAGAGCAATGGGCGGGTCCGGCACGAGGAGAAGCGATGTTCTGGGATCCGGGAGTCGCAACTCGGGGAACGTGAGATGAGGGAGGGGCGGATGGAGTCTTGGCAGCGGTCGCAGCTCCCTGGAGAGCGAGGCAAATACTCCTTTGACGGTGTCCGGTATGACGGGAGGCGGATAGGGCAATTGCATGGGAAGCCATTCCACCTCGAGAACGGGCACTTCGGTGACGCGTGATTGAAGAATGTCCGAAAAATCGAACGTGAGATCAGGAAGCGGTGTTCCAATGACCACTTGCGGATGCCACTGTGCAATTCTCCCCTCGGCATTGCTCCATGCCGGTGGTCCTTCCGGCAAAAAGGCGGTATTCCATCCGGCGAATGTAAGCTCCATGTTCTCCGGCAGGAGATCCCACGGCTTTGCATCGGGTTTGATCGGAACTGCATCCAGACGGCAGGCATTCACAAGGCATTTCGATGTGTACGAAGCGGCTGTGTCCTGAAGCTCCCGTAAGCCTTTGCGCAAATTTGGAAGGTACTGACTATAGGCGAGATGCCACGCCGCCAGACGTTCTTTATTCACACTGACCCAGTTCTCAGAAAAAAATTTGTTCACCTCTTCGACATTCCCGAGAAGCGCATGGAGATATTGCGGAAAATGCAAGCGGTATTCGCGAATGGAATTCTGAAGCGCTCCGTAGGAGCGCAGCACCTTGATAACGTCATTCTCAATGCGGGTTTTGAGGGCCGCATTCATGGTGGTGCCTCCGATCTCTTCTGCTTCCTTGATCCATGTCTCCCACTCCTTTGCGAGTTGATAGAGCTGCACCTCCGAAACGAATGGGGCTTGTACTTTGAGTGGCACGTACCGCACCTCAAAGAGCGGAATATCCTCGAGGTATTGCGCCGCGAGCGTGAGCGCATCGGGATTGCTGCCGAGAGCCACTGTCACCGTGGAAGCCGGGCGATCCCTGCGAAACGAAGAGAAGATCCGCTCGAAGAGAGCGGAGGGCTGGTGTCGGAGACTGAGCCCTCCTGCGGGAAGAATGAGGCGCACCTCCGGCGGTTCCGCGAGCTCAGAGATGAAGCCGGCCAAATCCGGATAGTCCGTGAGACGGGTGCCGATGGGAACCGTTGGATGCACGACCTGCGGAATTCCGCGAAGCGTAGCCTCATCGAGGCGAAGAGCGGATTCGCTCTGATCCTTTTTTCCCCCCTTTCTCCCCGGGACCGTAATGTTGCTGCCGAATGCCGGCTCCCACTGCGGACCTCCTTTGCGAACGACTGCTTCTGCTGAGAATGGAGGAATCAGGGAGGGCTGCCCCCGCGGTTCCGTCCCCGGCGTTACCGAGAGATATTTGATGACACAGTTATATGCAAAAGGGTAGTAGGACTGTGAATAGCGAATAGCGGGAAAGTATGAGTAACACTCCGCTCGTGCTATCGGTGATCCCGGAGGAACAGGTACATTTTCCCCCCAACAATCATACATGCGCTTCCGTGATTGCGTGTAGGGAAAGCCGCAACTTTGATGGGGCTTGCTCGGATCCGGCGCGCAATTTCCACTCGCATCGCATTCCGAGAGAAGCGTGCGGTCCGGCACGCCGCGCTTGCGAATCAGTTCGCACTTTTTTCCGATGCATGCTCCTGTCACCGGATCAAACTGCGTGCACCATTCGCTCGGGGAAGGAGGCGTACCAGTGGGAAACGGAGGATAGCCGCAATGGAAATCCGGCTGTCGCTCATACTCCATAAGCACACGCTCATCCGTCGCACTCAGAAGTCCTCCGCAGGTGTACGTGAGCGCCGCGTTCCAGTCTGTCTCCACCGCAAGTTCTGCTGTATCCACTTCCCCCTTGATGTTGCCCTCTTCGAGCGCCGATGCTTTCCCTCCAAAGCCAAACCCGAAACCGAACCCGAGAAGAGAGATGAGTGCCCCGACAATAGCCCCGCGCATGGGTGGACACTGCATTCTTCGCATAGCAAAGAGGAGGATACCGCGTAGGGGCGTAGCATGCTACGCCCCTACAGGCGACATTCCTGGGCACCAATTGCCAAGTGATGTTGACACAAAAACGCGCCCCCGGAGGGGCGCTCTGTTTTCGGGACATTGTCATATCAGAGCGGCCGTCCCCGGCCGCGATTCCGGTGTTATACCTCTACGAGCACAGGGACAACCATCGGCTCCCGGTCGAGTTTCCTCCGGAAGTAGCGGTGCAGAGCGGCGGTCGTTGCTTTTTTGAATCCTTTGCGTTCCTTTTCGCCCTGCGCACGCGCCTCTTCGTAGGCCTTCCGCGCAATTTGCGCCGCTTCCCCTGTGATCTCCGCAAGTTCGGATCCGTAGATGAATCCGCGCGAGAGGACGTCGGGGTCGCCGACGAGTCGCTGACTGTCTTTGTAGACACGGTAGATGACCATGACGATGCCGGAGTTGCTGAGTTGTTTACGATCCGTGAGGACACGCTGTCCTTCACTTCCGCCACCGAGCCCGTCAATGACGACGTCGTTCGCGGTGACTTTGTGCTTGCTCTTCCGCGCGTTGCCACCGGAATCGAATTCGAGGATCTCGCCGTTCGTGAGCAGGTGAACAGCATTGTCCTCATACCCGATCCCGCGAACGATCTCTGCATGCGCGGAGCGCATGTAGGGTTCGCCGTGCTCGGGGATCACATGGCGCGCTTTCACGAGTCGATGCATGAGGAGGAGATCCTCCTGGTAGCCGTGACCCGTCGTGTGGAGGTCGAAGATGTCATTCGTGAGCACGCGCGCACCCTTGAGGTGCAGATTATTGATCATCGTCGCGACCGCGCGGGCATTGCCGACAATCGGGTTGCTCGAGAGAATCACCGTATCCCCATTCTTAATGGAAATATCGCGGTGCGTTCCCATCCCGATACGGGAGAGTGACGCCATTTCCTCACCCTGCGAACCAGTCGTGAGAATGAGCACTTCGTGATCGGGGAGCTGCGTCATCGCAGGGTGCGCCTTCCGGAGAAGACCGCGTGGCACATGAAGGTATCCGAGCTGCTGCGCCAAGTCGATATTCTCCTCCATGCTGCGACCGGCAACGAATACTTTCCTGTTCGTATCTTTCGCGGCATCGATGATCTGCTGGATACGATTGAGCCGGGAGCTGAAGGTGCTGATGATGATCCGCCCTTCCGCCGTCGCGATGAGACGACTGATCGTTTTCGCGATGGTACTTTCGCTGGGGGCGTGTCCGGGCTTCGTGGCGTTCGTGCTGTCCGCGATGATCGCAAGCACACCGCGCTGCCCCATGCCCGCGATATGCGCGAAGTCGGCGGGAGGTTCGTGAACCGGCGTGAGATCGAATTTGAAGTCCCCCGTGTGGATGATCGTGCCGAGCGGCGTGTGAATCGCGATACCCGCGGAATCGGGAATGCTGTGCGTCACGCGGAAGAATTCGATTTCGACTGAACCAAGCTGGAAGCGCTTGCCGTATTCGACGACGTTGAGCTGCGCTTTCTGCGTGATGTGCAGCTCATCGAGCCTTTTCCGCACAAATCCCATCGTGAGCTTCGTTCCGAAGCACGGGGGAAATTGGAGTTGCGGGAGGAGGTGCTGCGCCGCCCCGATGTGATCGAGGTGGCCGTGCGTAAAGAGCACGCCTTTGATAAATTTTTCCTTTCCCTTGAGAAAAGAGATGTCGGGAATGAGGTAATCAATCCCGAGCATATCCTCTTCCGGGAACTGGAGACCGAGATCGACAATGAATAAGTCCTCTCCGACCTGTATCACCATGCAGTTGCGCCCGACTTCTTCAAACCCTCCGAGAGGGATGATGCGAATGGGGGGGGATGCTGCACCGCCTTCGAGTATCGGCAATGTCGTCGGTTGTAGAGGTTGTAGTACTTGTCCTTGCGGAACCCCTGGTGCTTTTGGAGGTGGGATGCCCTGATGCGGGCGCCGCTGACCACGCCTCTTTCTTTGAAAGAAACGAAATGATCCTCCCTGTGGTGTTTCCATAACTGACAGATAATTGAGATAAAGTTTTTCGCATCTCTTTCTCCTTCATCTCGCGAACGTCTTCGTCTGGTGACATCGATTGAGTGCACCTCCACTATAGCAGTGTGAAGGAGGCTGCACAAGGGCATTCATGTCGGAACATATTTTTTTTGGCTTACAGTAAACGAATTTTTAGTTTTAAAACATGCATCAATCGTTGGAATCGTGCATAACCTATAATTGCTTTGATGTACCCACTCCTCATAACAATACTTTTTCTAGGACTTGATTTCGTATTGGTACGAGCAACATATCGTGCCATAAAGCGAGGGAAACGAATCGAAAGTTTTTTTCTCATGCTGATCACTATCAGCATCCTTATTTACTCAGTTCCATGGATCATATGTTTCCTCTGGACAATCGCTCCTTCAGCAACATTGCCCCCCTTTTGTCTTCGCTTCCCTTGAGAGAAGGTCCAAGTCTCTTCAAGCAACACAATTGTCCAATTCCATACCTACCGTGCTATCGGCAGGTTAATTGCCTATAGCCAATTGTCAGCTGTTGCGCGCAGCAGCGCGCACAGGTAGCCTCTCTTAAGTTATAAGCCTCTTTCAGTGCCTGAGCTCACCACCTCCATCGCAAAGACGAAACCCCGGGGGGATGCGCATCTCTTCTCCCACGTCTTCCGTGGCGAAAAGGGGGAGCAGCAGGCGATCACACTCCTCCGGATCGACGGTCGCGAGCGGGAGGTCGAGCAGCTCGTGCAGGAGTGGTATGCGACGCTCGAGCGTTCCCTCCTGCGCGCGGAGGAGGAACCGTACGAGCGTCTCGAAGGAACATTGAAAGAGTTGAACGGACTCCTCAAGGGAACCTTGATCTCAGGAAACGTGCAGGAGGTGAACGGTATCGTCGCGCTCTGGGATGATGGGACTTCCTCACTCCACATCGCTCAGGCAGGCCGGGCCGAAGCCTATCTCACACGCAAAGGGTCCACAGTCCAGGTAACAGAGAGCGCAGGCACGAGCCGCGAACATGCGCAATTCCTCCACATTTCGAGCGGCAGTATCCAGGAAGGCGATGTCGTCATCCTCTGCACGGAACGTCTCCTCAGAGTGATGACATCGGCGCAAATGACACAGCTCATCCGCAGGCGCGGAGAGGCACTCGAGGGCATCCGGGATATCCTCGAAGCGGAGAAAGAAGCGGGGGTAATCGCCATCCTCGCGCATCCTGTCCGGGATCAAACCGAAGCACCTCTCCCGAGCGCACTCCCCCGCCATCGGAATAAAGGCGCTTCTTTCCTCGACCGTATGAAAGCGAAGCGGCCGAGTGCCGCTGCGTTGCGGAGGGGCGTGAAAGTTCCCTCCTGGAATTTTTTGAAATCGTTCCGCGACGTGCAGCATTCGTTCGGAGAGACCATCGCAAAGCTACAGCGTAGAGTACGGAAATTCTTTGAGGATCTGCAGCATCCGACCCGGAAGCGCAGAGCGCATCTCCTTCTCATTGCCGGTGCGATCATCGTTTTCATCGGTATCTGGGCGGGATTCCAGGTTTCGACATTCAGCAAGAAGAGCCAAACGAGAGCCGAACTCGAGGATCTTGTGGACAAGATCAATGGCGACCTGCGGCTCGCGGAGAACCGGCAGCTCATGGGGGACCTCGAATCCGCAAATGCGATCCTGACCCGCGCAGAGCAGGAAGCCCGGAACGTGATGCAGAATGAGAGCAACCTCTTCCGCGCAGAAGCGCTCGACATCCTCGACCGCATCCGCGCGAAGCGTGAAGCGATCAATAATATCGTCCGACTCACCCCGACAGTCGCTGCGAACCTCAGTGCGCAGAATCCCGATGTTTCAGCTCGTGGTCTCATCGGCATCGAGCGCGGGCGCATGGTCGCCTACGATCGCCAGAACCTCTATTCCGTCATTGTGAACGCCGTCGATGAGCCGCAGCGCCTCGATGGAGAAAATCTCATCCTCGATGGAGCGAACTTCGATCGTTTCAAAACACAGGTATTCCTCACGAAAGAGAATCGCCTGATCGAACTCATCGAAGGGCAGCCGACCGCGATGAAGACGGATGATCCCGCGGGATGGCTCACGGGGCCGGATTTCGAGACGTACCTCCGCTACCTCTACCTTCTCTCACCGCAGAATAATCAGATCCTCAAGTATGAGAGACTCAGCAACCGGTACTCGGCACCCTCGGAATATAACGTCAACGGAAAACTCGAGGACGCGATCGACATGACGATCGATGCCGATATCTACGTCCTCCATCAGGGTGGGAAGGTCTCGAAACTTCTCCGCGGGGAGGAGAAACCCTTCACGATCCGCAATATTCCCGAGGGCGCGCTCGCGAAGGCGACGAAGTTATATAAATCGAGCGATCGCGGCAGCTTCTACTTCCTCGATCCCGAAGGAAAGCGCGTGATCGTGACCAGAAACGACGACGATTCTGGCGAATCGCTCTACCAGAAGCAGTTCGTTCTCGAGGGGGAGCAGGTGGGGACGCTTCAGGATCTCTGGGTGGATCCCGAGGAGACACAGCTCTTTGTATTAGACGAAAAGAGGATCTACTCGATTAGTCTCCAGCAAGGATAAAAACTCATGGGGGGAAATCTTGTACGTCAAGCTGAGCAACCGGATTCCTTTGTGTCATCCCGAGTAGCCCCGCGCATGCGGGGCGTATCGAGGGACGAAGCACCTCGCAATTCTTTGATAAGCTCATCATTATGCGAGTGCTTATTTTCGGAACATTCGATAACCTCCACCCGGGCCACAGGTTTGTGCTTGGGGAAGCAATGAAAATGGGCGAAACGCACGTCGTCATTGCGCGCGACAATAATGTGGAACACATCAAAGGGAAACTCCCGAGGCAGAATGAAAAGGAACGTTTGATGGCTCTGCAACATGCATTCCCGGATGTGCATGCGCGACTCGGAGATACCGACGATTTCCTCTCTCCAGTGCGAGCAATCAAACCAGATCTCATTCTCCTTGGGTACGATCAGAAGTTGCCTCCCGGCCTTTCGGAAACCGATCTCCCCTGCCCCGTCGAGCGGTTAGCAGCATTTGAACCAGATAGATGGAAGTCGAGTTTGAGAAAGTGATCAAAAGATCCTGATGCTTTTTTTGAGATACTGTTATGATGTATCGATACATCATAACAGCTCATGACAACCAAGGTTAAGAATAGTGAGGAATGAGAAAAACGGAGAACACTATGAACGATCTTTTCGCTTCTAGAAGCCGAAAAAATCATCTATAGCCTCTTCATAGCTCCTTCCTCTTTACAGATGGCATTGCTTCTGAAAAGATAGCAGCACTATGACAACGCTGGAAGCAACACCATTGGCGCCCGAAGAGCTGCAGAGAGAAGAACTGCGGGAAGGCGACAGGCGCGCACGCGAAATCATTCATAGGACTGCGGCAGCAACACATTCGGTGGAAGAGCATGTTGCGCGCTTGCGAGGCGAATTATTTGCGCTGCAAAGCGGCGAGTATGTGGAACACGTTGAGAACGGAACAGAGGAAGAAAACACGGGAGAAGCGCTGCCCGTCGCTGAAGCGCTGATCAAGTTATATATAGAAGAGACAGAAGCAAGCCGCAGCACGGAGGCAAAGCCGGCAGATGTGGAAGGTATCCGCGAGCGTGTGCGGAAGGGCGTGAGCGGCATCACCGCGAAGGCGGCCTAATAAAGCTTACGAAAACTTCGGCAGTGGCTCCCCATACGCTTTCTCCGCTCTTTCGTTCGGCTTCGCCTGCGAGGCTACGCCGCAATGAGTCTCATCCAAGCATTGGAAGTTTTTCGCCATATGCTCTTTCTGCACGCTCGTAGAGGTCATCGAGATGAAACTCCTCGAGCTGCGTCCCTTCGATTTCGATGACGAAGGAAGCAAGGGCGGCACCGAGTTTGCCTGCATCCTTCATATCCCAGCCATGCGCAAGGCCCGTGAGAAGGCCGGCACGGAAGGCATCCCCTGCTCCCGTGGGGTTTACGAGCTTTTTCGCGGGGACAGCATCGATCACGATCGATTCTTTTTTCGTTTGCAGCGCAAATCCGTGTTCTCCATGCGTGACGACAAGGAGATCGGTGAATTCCAGAACTTCGGAAGCATCCCACGCAAGCACATCGGAGAGGAGTCCCCACTCGTAGGCATTCACCGTGAGCGCCGCACTTCCCTTCACGATCCTCCGAAGATCGTCACGGGAAAACTGAAGGGATTGCTGCCCGGGATCGAAGAGATAAGGGATCGCGAGGCGCTGGCATGCATCCGCGAGACCCATCATCGATGTCACGGAATGCGGACTCACGCAGACATAGGAAAGATCGCTCTTGAGCGGCGCAAGGTCCGGCGTTTCCGTGCGCCGGTCTGCTCCCGGATGGTAGAACGTGATCTGGCGCTCTCCCGTATCGGTCGCAACGATCGCCTGGGGCGTGACGTCCTCTCGGTCTTCCCGAACGAGCGAAATATTCACCCCCTTGAGACGCAGTCGCTCCAAATACTTCTCGGCATCATTCCCCACAGAAGCTGCAACAAGTACATCTTGATTGAGTAGCCGCAGGTTCCAGGCAATGTTCGCAGCCGTCCCCCCGAAGTGCCGCACGAGGTGGCGGGTGACGTAGCCCACGGAAAGCCGATCGAGTTCCTTCACATCAATCCCGTCGACAAACGAGCCATCGTATTGGAGCAGCGTGTCGAAGGCGATCGATCCCGCAGCTAAAAAGGTAGACATGAGCAAATCATCGCATACTGGAGAAGAATTAAGAAGTAGGAATTATGAATCGGGATAACCGCTTCTTCTCATTCTTAATTCTTAATTCTTTATTCATAATTCTACCTTTAGATCCTGTATTCTAGTCCGGTATGAAGCTCTGTGTGATAGGCACCGGTTATGTCGGCCTCGTCTCTGCCGCCTGTTTCGCGGAGATCGGTCATGACGTCATCGGTGTCGATATCGATGCAACAAAAATTGAAAAGCTTAAAAAAGGAGAATGTCCAATCTATGAGCCAGGGCTGCCGGAGCTGCTCGAAAAACATTTGAAGACCGGAAAGATCTCCTTTACGACGAATCTGGATGAAGCGATTCGCAGTGCACCTCTCATCATGGCTGCGGTCGGAACGCCACTTGGGGAAGGGCGAAGAGCCGATCTCTCGCAAGTCGAGAGCGTGTGCCGCACGATCGGGAAGCATACGGAGGGCGAAAAGGTCTTCGTCATGAAATCAACCGTCCCAGTGGGAACGAGTGAGCACTGTCGCATCTGGGTCGAGGAAGAAATGCTTGCCCGCCGTAGCCTTGGCGAAGGTGGGAGCAAGCGTGGCGTCACGCATCACGTGCACCTCGTGAGTAACCCTGAATTCCTCCGGGAAGGAAAGGCGGTCAAAGATTTCCTGAAGCCGGATCGTATCGTCGTCGGTTTCCGCGATGAGAAAGCAGGCGCGATGATGCGGAAACTCTACGAGCCTCTGATCCGGGAAGGAGTGAAGTACGTCGAAATGTCCGTCGAAAGCGCAGAGCTGACGAAGTACGCCTCCAATGCATTTCTTGCGACGAAGATCAGCTTCATCAATTTCATCGCACAGCTCTGCGAGGTGTGCGGAGCGAATGTTGAGGACGTCGCGCACGGCATGGGACTCGATAACCGCATCGCGCCGGCCTTCCTCCTTGCCGGCATCGGGTACGGCGGCAGCTGCTTCCCGAAAGACGTGCAGGCGCTCATCAAAACCGCGGAAGCGCATGGCGTGAGCGCGCAGCTCCTCCGGGACGTCGAAGCGATCAACGAGTGGCAGAGAGAATCCTTTGTCCGTTCCATCGAAAAAACTTTGGGAGGAATACGCGGGAAGACGTTTGCCGTCTGGGGACTCAGCTTCAAGCCCGACACCGATGACATGCGTCACGCTCCTTCGGTCGATATCGTGACGCTGATTCTCGATAAAGGAGGGAAGGTGCAGGCATTCGATCCCGTCGCGATGGAGAGTGCGAGAAAAATTCTGCCGGCCGCGGTGACGCTGGTCTCGGGAGATGCGGAAGCACTCAACGATGCAGATGCTCTCCTCATCCTCACCGAGTGGAAGCACTGGAAGGAGTGGAAAGCGGAAGAGATTGCGAAGAGGATGAAGGGGAAGTATATCTTTGACGGGAGAAATGTGTTTGAGCCGGAGGCGATGAAAGCGGCAGGATTGCAGTATGTTTCCATTGGAAGACCATCATGAAATCTGACATCCGAGTACCGGAACATCCCCTCTCCCAATGGGAGAGGGTTAGGATGAGGGGCCCCTCACTCCCCGCCCGTACCGAACGGGTACGTTCGGGCGGGTACCTCTCTCCC
>CAYIRQ010000020.1:0-15102 GCA_964365905.1 uncultured Candidatus Peribacteria bacterium | reverse complement strand
GATCGAACTTGCACAGGAAGCCATCCGTTACGGTTCTCCCGTGGTGAGAGAGCAAGTCATCAGGGCACTGAGTTCTAACGTGGTTGTACGTGACAAGAAGCTAGTACCAGAGCTACGTTCTCCATTCAAGGAAGCAATGAATCGGGGTGATGGTGACCAATGGTGGACGATACTGGATTCGAACCAGTGACCTTGCGAATGTGAGTCGCACGCTCTAACCAGCTGAGCTAATCGTCCGAAGAGACTTACGGAATCGCCTACCGGCAGCAGACTTAAGATACTTCTCGCGTTTGCGCGCCTCAACCCGATTCTCACATTCTTCTTCCCAAACCTTCGCCCATGGCCGCTTTGCCTTTGTGGACTTGATTTCTCCAGCATTATGCTCCTTGAGTCTTCTTTCTGGGTCAGAAGACATACCAACATACTCAGCGTTGGTCTTTAGGCTGCGAAGAATATAGATGAACATACAAGCTATGGTGAGGTCGCACGCTCCCCGCCCGAACGACCGAACATCGTTCGGTCGGGCGGGTAACCAGCTGAGCTAATCGTCCATGATGTGAATGAGGAAAACTACAGTGTTTCGAGTACCTCCGGGGCGAAGCTGAAAGCTGCCTGCCGGCCGTAGTCTCGAGTGTAACGAGAGACGAAGGCTGGAGCTAATCGTCCGACTGTAAAAGTATAGCAGTTTCTGATGTTATCCCTGTTATCATGGAGATACGTTCTATGATGGAAATTCTCAACCAGCTCACCGCCGAAGCCTCCTCCCTCGGCGCTCTCGATCTCCTCACAATCGGGACGCTCGCGCTCCTTGAAGGGATCTTATCCGTCGATAACGCACTCGTGCTCGCGATCCTCGTGCGGCATTTGCCGCCGGAGCAGCGGAGGCGGGGACTCACGTACGGTCTCGCGGGCGCATTCATTTTCCGCATCATTGCGCTGCTTTTCGCGGCTTCCCTCATCAAATTTGTCGCTTTCAAGTTCGTCGGAGGCGTGTACCTCCTCTACCTCGCGATGAAGAACATGTTCCGCATCGGAGCGGAATCGGGGAAGGAGGAACACGCGGTGAAGCATGCCGGTTTCTGGCGAACCGTCATTCTCGTTGAACTCACGGACATCGTTTTCAGCATCGACAGCATCACGACCGCGGTCGCTCTCAGCCCCAAGCTCCTCATCGTCTACATCGGCGGCATCCTCGGCATCATCTTCATGCGGTTCCTCAGCAGCTTCTTCATCGGGTTGCTTGAGAAATTTCCGAAACTCGAGGACCTTGCCTATCAACTCGTTTTCTTCATTGGAACTCGGCTTACCCTGGAATCCCTTGCCATCGAAATCGAGCACACGATTTTCTGGGTGATGATGGGCGTGATCGGCATCATCGGTTCCTCCCTCGTCTACCGGGATTGGAAGGAAAGCAAGCTTGCAGCTGTATTTTCTGATGATCTCCTTGAGAAGATCCGAAAGAAAGAACTTACGGTTGAGAGACTTTTGAAAGAACGCTCAGAGATTCCGACACAAACCATTCGGCAGCTCATCGATCAGGGGTATCTCCGGATGACGAGCAAGGCGACTTTGAGTGAGGTGCAGTGAATGTATTTTCAATATGTTAACATATTGAAAATAAGATTTGCCTCATCCATATATCGGAATCGGGTACAGTATGGGTATTGATTGATCCTCGTCGCATCCTCTATCGGGACGATCATCTTCTCATCGTGCATAAGCTCGCAGGCGAGCTTGTGGTGCGTGCCTCAGGGGAGGGAAAACGTCCACTCTTTGATTTCCTCAAGGTGGCACACCCCGGCCTCCGTGTTGTCCATCGCCTCGATTTTGCAACATCCGGCGTTCTCGTCTTCGCACGAACGGCGGAAGCGCTTCTGCGCATCCGGGAATCAAAGTTTGCAGGATGGAAGAAGACCTACCATGCGCTCGTTACGGGGGAATTGCGTGAACGTGCGGGCACAATTCGGAAAGAACTTCCTGCGCGAACACGCGACATACTCGTTCCAGCAGTCACGCACTATCGCGTTCTCCAGAGCTTTCCGGGAGTGAGCTACGTCGAAGCCCATATCGAAACCGGGCGCAAGCACCAGATCCGGCAGCATTTCGCCGCAATCGGCCATCCTCTCCTCCTTGATCCTTTGTATGGTGACAAAAAAGCTGATGTGGCGTTCCAAAGGAAATTCCGCTATCGCCGCTTTTTCCTGCATGCCGCAGAGCTCTCGTTTCCACATCCTGTGACAGGAGAAGAGATTTCGATCAAAGCGCCGCTTCCGCCGGCATTTGAGGATGTGCTCAAGACACTGAACGGGAAATGACTTTGCTATACTTCAGCCCGTGCAGAAACTCCTCATTGTCTATAGCAGCACGAGCGGACACACGGAATATGTTCTCGATGTGCTTCAGAAGTTTTTGAAGAGCAAAAATGCTCCTTTTGATCTACGAATGCGCCACGTTGAAACATTAGAACCGAAAGATCTTTTAGATTGTGATGTACTCCTCCTTGCTTCTTCCACCTGGAACTCCACGGAGGGACTCCTCCCTCCTGACTTTGCGATCTTCATCCGTGCCGCGCGCGGACTCGATCTCGCTGGGAAACCCACTTGTGTGATTGGCCTCGGGGATGATCGCTACAGAAATACCTGCAAAGCCGCGGCGCATCTCATGCAGTTTGCACGGGAACATAATGGCAAAAATCTCCTTCCCCCTCTTCCCATCGTGAATGAGCCGTATGATCAGGATGAGAAGGTGGAGAAGTGGGGGGAGAAGCTGCTTGCGAAGATTACCGTTCCTGCCGCATGAGCCGCACCAGTTTTCGCATCGTCGGCGCGTCCGGTCAGGGAATTAACTCGATCGGGGACATCGTCTCGAAGGCGCTCAAGCGCTCGGGATTCTTCGTCTTCGGGTACCGCGAATATCCCTCGCTCATTGTCGGAGGGCACGCGGGATATCAATTTGATGTGAGTGACTCTGTCGTTCGTTCCCCAACAATCGAGCTCGATGCTGTGCTTTCTTTGAACTATCAAGGACTGACTCGATATTTTGATGCTTCGACAGGCTCAGCACTCGACCGTTCAAGGAGTGCCGCTTCACATCTCAAGGAAGGAGGCACGCTCATTCATGCAGTCCCTGACTGGAAATTTTCCCCGGAGCACGAAAAGAAAATCGCGGAGCGCAAGATTCATGTCGTGAAACTCCCGATTCATGACATGCTCCATGAGCTTGACGCTCCGCTCGTGCTCCAGAACGTCATCTTCGCGGCATTCTTCTGGAAAATGTTCGGACGGGAACTCCCGCTCCTGCAAACGGTCATTGCCGAGCAATTTGCGAAGAAGAAGCATCTCATTGAAATCAACCTCAAGGCTGCGGAAAAGGGGTACAACTTTATTCCGGAGGGTGGAGCGGTGACGATGACGCTTCCACCCCCCAAGGATCAGTGGAAGGATCACCTCCTCATTACGGGGAACGAGGCGATCGGGCTCGGAGCCATTCACTGCGGCGTGCGTTTCTATGCCGGCTACCCGATGACGCCTGCAAGCAGTCTTCTTGGCTACGTCGCGAAGGCGCAGAATGAGACCGGGATGATCGTGAAGCAGGCGGAGGATGAGATCACGGCGGGTCAGATCGCGAGTGGCGCCTACTTCATGGGCACGCGCGCAATGACGGGAACCTCAGGAGGCGGATTCGATCTCATGACGGAAACGCTCTCGATGGACTCTATGATCGAGAGTCCGATGGTGTTTGTGCTCGGGCAGCGGCCGGGCCCTGCGACGGGCGTTCCCACCTGGACCGCGCAGGGCGATCTCTTCCTCGCAGTGCACGCGGGCCACGGAGAATTCCCGCGCTGCGTCATGGCGATCGCGGATGCCGAGGACGCGTTCCACCTGCTTGCGGACGCCCATAACATCGCGGAGAAATACCAGATTCCCGTCATCTTCCTCACGGATAAATACATCGCGGAATGTCTCTTCTGCCCGGCCCCGTTTGAGACTGAAAAGACGACGATTGATCGGGGATGGCTCGTGACCAGGGAGGAAGAGCTCATGAGCCTCAAAGCCGAGGATCGCTATCGTATTACGGAAGATGGCATCTCGCCGCGCTGGGTGCCAGGAGCGAAAGCGCCCGGATACGATGCCAATTCCGACGAGCACACGCCGGATGGCACGGTCACCGAAGACAGTGCCCCGGTAAAAAATATGTTTGCGAAACGCATGCGGAAGATGGAAACGCTCGAAAAAGCGTTGCCGGAACCAGCGCTCTTTCGAATGGAAAATGGACAATGGAAAATGGACAATGATGGAGAGGTCGATGTGCTCCTCGTGGGCTGGGGCAGCACGAAGAATACGGTTTTAGACGTATTGGAGGTTTTAGAAGGCAAAGAAGGGAACATAGGGTATTTGCACTACACGTACTTGTGGCCGCTGAAGACAGCGAGGTTTCAAGAATTGGCCGCGAAAGCGAAGCGCGTCATTTTGATCGAAGGAAACTATCAGGGGCAGCTTGGGGCGTTCCTCCGTGAGAAAACAGGGATTGAGATCAAAGAGAAGCTCCTCAAGTACGACGGTCGTCCCTTCTTCCTCGAGGAGTTGCGTGATGCGCTGCTTGCTCCGGGGCCACTCGTTCCTCATCAGGATATTGTTCGAACTTCCTCTCCATCCTCTCCATCCTCTCCTCTTCTCCCTCCTCCCGTATGAACCTCGAACTCCGCAAACCCACCATGAAGGATTACTACACTCCGACCGAGTGCACATGGTGCGACGGGTGCGGGGACTACGGCGTGTGGTCCGCGGTGCGCATGGCATGCGTCGAGCTTGGCTACCTCCCGCGCGACGTGCTCCTCTGCTTCGATATCGGGTGCCACGGGAACATGTCGGACAAAATCGGCGGTTGCTACCGCGTCCATGGGCTCCACGGCCGCATCCTTCCCTTTGCGGCCGGCGCGAAGCTCGCAAATCCCAACGTGCATGTGCTTGCGGATGGCGGTGATGGGGCGACCTTCTCCGAAGGCGTGAATCATCTCGTGCATGCCGTTCGCAGTAACTACCCCATCGTCTTCGTCATGCACAATAACGGGAATTACGGACTCACGATCGGGCAGGCTTCGGCGCTTACGCCACAAGGCATGGTCATGAACTCATCTCCGAATGGTATTCCGGAAGCGACGATCAATTCGATGGATCTCGTCTTCTCCCTCGAGCCCACCTTCGTAGCGCGCGGCGTCTCCTATGACATCCCGCACCTCACGTATCTCATCAAAGAGGGATTCCTGCATAATGGGTTTGCCTACATCGATGTCCTCCAGGCCTGCCCGACCTTCAATAAGTTCATGACGAATAAATACCTCCGTGAGCGCTGCTACAAGGTCGAAGAGATGCAGCGCTACGATGCCGGGAATTTTGTTCAAGCGCGAAAGCTTGGAGTCGATACCGCAGAGAAGATCGCGATCGGCATGCTCTATAAAGCCGCGAATCCCCGTGGCAGCTTCTATGATCGACTTGTGCCGCGTCAGGGGAAGACGACGACGCTTGTCGAGGAAGTGCAGAGATATGACGTTGTGGACCTCATGAAGGAGTTTGTATGAGCACCCACAAGAGAAGACTCACTTTCAATATGTTAACATATTGAAAATAGGAATCATTACTGGAGAGCAGTACTGGTGTCATCCCGAGTAGCCCCGCGCATGCGGCGTATCGAGGGACGAGTCTCGAACCACGTCCACGCATGGCTCTCAAATTCACTCCGGCAGAAGCTTCTGAGCATTCATTGGCTCAGGGATGACGAGGGGTTTGTACTTGCCAGCATATTCTTCATTCTTCCACTACATTGGTTGGTCGAATTTGAATGCCTGAATTCTCCCTCGAAGATACCGTGCAGCTTCGTCGTGCTCGGCAATGATAGCTTGAAAGTGTTTGTCGGTTACTTGGGTATCAACTCCTCTTTCTTTCATTTCCTTTCTGGTAGGGAGATACTCCATTACTTCCTGCTCTCTCTTTGCGAGTCGATCCATCTTATCTAAACACCAATCGTAATCCCTCCAAAGATAGCGTTCGGTACGTTCAGCAGATCGTGCACGGTCCTGAGGATCCAGTGCGTCGGGCTGCGAATCATCGCACCCATTCAAAATGTTTGCACACATCGCTGCGACTGCTGCAACTTTTGGAAACCACGCACGTCTGCTCAGAGCAGGATCGCAGGCAGGCGACTGCGCTTCTTGTTGTGAAGTCTCACTCGGTGCGGAAGCTGACATAGGCATGTCATTGTATTTGTTTTGTTGATTATGTCAAATTCCATTTTTTGGCTTCAAGAAGTCATCTTCTGAAACTCCGGATCATTCGATAACTTACTTTCCTCCGGCAGCATCTGCCCCTGATATTTGCTCCACGGCTTTTTGTCGTAGGGGGTTTCCGCGGGGGATGTCATCTTCATGAACGCGATCTGGCAGATGCGCATGCCGGGGTAGAGCGCGACGGGGAGGCGGTTCAGGTTACTGATTTCCAAGGTGATGGTTCCGGAAAATCCGGGATCCACAAAGCCCGCGGTCGAATGCACGATGATGCCGAGGCGGCCGAGGGAGGATCTCCCCTCGACTCTGACGACGAGGTCGTCCGGGACAGAGATCTTTTCCTGCGTGACGCCGAGCGCGAATTCCCCCGGTTGCACCATGAAGGGTTCCGCTCCCTCAATCGTGATCGTCCGCATGTTATTCCTGAAGCTCTCGGGATTCTTCGGATCGAGCACCGCGAACTTGCTGTGTTCATACACCTTGAAGACATTCCCGAGGTGCAAGTCCATCGAAGCTGCATGGATGTGCTCGGCGAAATTTCTCCCCGGAGGGCACGCGATTTTCACGCGTCCGGAAGCGAGTGCGGCCCGGATGTCGCGGTCAGAGAGAATCATTGGCAATGAGCGTATCACATCCCCGGATGTCCGGCCACACTACCATATAACGTTATATGGTAGTGAAGTCCTTGCGCAATGCGCGAGTGATTGCTGCTCTCGAGTATGAAAAAGCTGTAGTAGAATGGGGATCCATGGCATTCCCTGTCACTGCGGAGAGCGACAACAGATCTTCTTCAGCGACTGTTGAAGGGGGATCGCACAACCTTACAAACTATGAGGCGGTGCGACAGAAGTATGAGGATTTCATCCACACCACGTTTGATCAATTGGGGTTGGCATCGAAAGGCCAGAAGGACGAGCTTCGGCGATGGCTTGATGGCATTGCAGGTGATGAGGCGGCAATTGCGCAAGCGGAGAAGAACTATCAGACGTATACCCGGCCACTGCTCCAGAAGCAGCTTGGGCTCTACCACGATAAGTTTCTTCAACCTTTGAGGAGCGCTGTGAAAGAAGGAGTGATTTCCGGCAAGTCATTTGAGGAGTGGGAATCATGGGTGCGTGACAAGAATCGTGATGCAGAGGAGAAGGAGCGCTCTATCAAGGAAGTCCTTCCGCAGTATCTCGAGGAGCGCCGTGCCCTCGCTCTCGAGCGCAAAAAACTCCTCGGGGATCCGCGCTTGGATCAGGTAACCGATTCGAAGCTCAAGACGGACATCGGTTCTCTCAAGGACGACAGTGCGTACTTTGAGAAACGCTCATTTACACAGCGCAAGAATCTCGTGGATTGCATTGCCGCCGGGCTCGCGGTGATGGAGGGGGGAGAGGCATATGGGAAGCTGTGGGAGAAGGCGGAGAATCTCTTGCACGAAGCGACGCGCTCGCCGCAGCCGGCTCTCCACAGGGACAAAGTGGGGACATGGCTTCGGCGGATCTTCGAGAGCGGAGCCTCTCCAGCGGAGATCGAGAAATTTCTCCATCCAAATGGAGGAAAGGGGACTCTCAAGGATCTCATTGAGACGTGGCGTGCAGTTGCAGTGCAGTTCTGGACGCTGCGGAAGGATCCTGCGTTTCAGGGCGTGACGATGGAGTTCATCGATACGAAGGCATTCCTCTGGAAGCACTTCTCTGAGCGGGTCAGCTACGTCGCGTGGATGCGGGAGCAGGCGGCTCACGCCCAAGCTTTGCGTGCGAAGGCAGCAGGACGCATCGGCCAGAGCGCGCAGGCTCTCGATGAAGGAGGGCAGAGACGCTGGCTCGAGGAATATGTGTTCAACGGGAAGTACAACCTCGTGGAACTCCAGAGTATCGTTTCCGGAAATCTCACGGTGCGACTTGAGAACAAGGTCGCGATCGTTCGCCGCTACGACGCGGCGCTCGCGGAGGCGAAGAAGTCCCAGGGGGCGCGGGGGATGTCCCTTCTTGAGCGCAGTACATTTCTGCGTCTCCACTACGAGCAGCAGGAGGCAAAGACCGTGGAGCTCGAAGAGCGACTCCGGGATTTCCGGCGACAGAAGCCCGACTTCCTCCTCATCCGTCACCTCATGGACCGGGAAGACTACGAGGGTGCGGCTGAGCTCATTGAGGAAGCGAAGAAAAAGCCTGGTCGTACGCTCGAAGATGAAACGAAGCTCCATTCCATGGAACGTACGATTGCTTTGAGGCAAAAAGAGGCTGCTCCCGGGAAGCAGGAAGCCGGTAAGAAACTTTCCGAGATAGAGGAGCTGGACGGTCTCCTCGAGAGCATCGAGTCACCGGGACTCCAGAGCATCGCGATCGACCTCTGTAATCGTGGCTCCGAAAGCATCAATGCGCTCGGATGGACTTCCTACAATCGTGATTGGTGTAACAGGAATGGGTATTTGAATCCCCCCCGCGAGGAACTTGCGATTAAAAAAGGAAAGGCGGCTGCACTTGCGAAGGAGCGACGCCGAAAGAGGGGAGTCGTTTCGGAAACGATTCAGGGAGAGACGGCGGAGAGGGAGTACGTGGAACTTTCCCGCAGTTCCGCGACGAACGTCTGCGTGGATCTCGAGGACAGCGCCGCGCGCCGCGCGTTCGCGGAGACGCTCCACCTCCGGCGCAAAGATCATAGGGCGCTCTACTGGACGAATACCATTTTCCATCGGCAGGGAGCGCTCATGGATCTTTTCATCCAACGTGAAGAGACGCGCAAGATCTACAAAATGAGAAATCTTTTACGGAAGACGGAAGCAAAAGGCATGCACTATGAATATCGTCGTACAAAGCAGGATCTTTCCGAGACCACGTCGAAGGTGAAAACCCATAGGTTTAGCAACAAGACACATACATCCTCTCTCCCAGCGGGAGAGAGATAGAGTGAGGGGCTTTGCCCCCCCTCATCCTTACCTTCTCCCAATGGGAGAAGGGATGTGATAGACTTCCCCTCCCATGCCTCTCCGCATTTTCATCTCCGGCGCTCTTCTGAGCCTACTCCTCGCTGCGTGTGCCGCTTCGATCTCTGATGACAGCATGACGGCGAAGTTTCGAAATCCGCTTTTCGCGGAAGCGATCGCGGACGGAATGATCGACTATGTGACGTTGCTCCAAATCAGGGCGAATGAACGGAAAGAGCCCATTCAAGACCCGCAAGTGCTTCGCACGATTGATGAAACATTCCTGGAGTCCCGTCGTATTCTCAAGGATGCGCATGAGAAGCAGGATCAGGGAAAGGGGGGTGCATTCAGACCGGTAGGCGATCATTATGTGAAAGGAGAGGCGCTTCTGCTTGGAACGATGCTCTACTTCAGTAACGATTTCGACGTTGACATCGCCCCGGGAATACATGTGTATCTCGCGGAACACGTGGGCCCGCAGACGCTCGAGGAATTGAGGAGTAATGCAATCCGCGATCTTGGTCCGATCAAGACTGCTCTGGGAGCAGAGGAGTATGTGGTGGGCATGCTCTCCGAAGATGAGCAAGATCGGTTCCGCACGGTGGTCATTGCTTCTCTGTCTCTGAAGAACATTCTTGCGTATGCGCAGATTCGGAAGAAGGTGGAGTCGGGCGCATCTGAATAGGCATTGTGGTTCGCTGTAGCATCGGTATGCTTCGGTTATGCCTCTTTCCACCTATGCTTTCATCATCGGCTTTGCCCCGCTTTTCATTGGTATTCCACAGTTTCTCTTTCCTGAACGTACAACCGCGTGGATCTTTCGGACACTTGAGGAAGACATGCTGGTGCGCTTCATCGGTTTTGTCTTTTTCATGTTTTCGTTCCTGGTTTTGCGCACTGATTACACGGTAGGAACGGACATTGCTGGCCTCGTTCGACTCATGGCATGGCTCGTCACGCTCAAAAGTCTCGTGCTCCTGTATGCGCCGGCATGGCGCGCGCGCATGGTTCGCCGCTTCCTCGCGCAAGACTTCATGCGGAGATTGCACGGAGCTCTCGCGATCGGAATGGGGATTCTCCTGCTTGTTGCAGCGGAGAAGCTAGGAGGGTAGCAATGTCATGGTGAGCTATGTCATGGTGAGGTGCGAGCCTCGAACCATACTTATAACTTCTGCGCTCCTACTCTTTCTTCAATCGCCGCGCTGATCGCATCGATGGTATTTCGCTCAACTTTCGTGTCATTCACGAAGAACGTGGGAGTGGAGTTCACCCCGCGCTCCAGCCCTTCCTCATACTCCTTCTGCACGGCGTCGCGCTTGATGCGTGACTTCATGCACCGCGCGAAGAGCCCGGTATCGGCGACGCCCACCGTTTCTGCGCGCGCGAGAAGATCTTTGCGGGAGAGCTTCTCCTGATTCTCGTAGGTATTGCGAACGAATTCCCAGAACTTTCCCTGATCGGCGGCGCACTCCGCGGCTTCCGCTGCTTCCTGCGCGAAGGCGTGGATCTGCCGGAGCGGGAAATGGCGAAACTCGTAGCGGATGACGTTTCCATATTTCTCGAGGAGAGGCTTCACGATCGTCGTCTCGGCTCCTTTGCACGCGGGGCACTGGAGATCGCCGTACTCGATGACGACGATGGAAGAGTTCGGATTTCCCGTCGGAGTTTTCGAGGATTCGGCCGATAAGCCTTCCTTGCTGACGCAGGCGGCGAGGAAGAGAAAGGTTGCGAGGAATAATGAGGGTTTCTTCATAGCGGAAAATAGCATACAGAGAAATTCCCTGTTTTCAATCTGACGTGTTATGCCTTATTCGTGAGCGGCAGTGTAAATCTCACGGTCGTTCCCTTCCCTTCCTTGCTTTCCAGGGCAATCGTCCCTCCTGCTTTCTCCACGACATTCTTCGCGAGGAAGAGGCCCATGCCCGTGCCCTTCGGCTTATACTTCGCGGCATTCCCGCCACGACTGAGCTTCTGGAAGAGGCGGGGAAGGTCTGCCACAGGGATCCCGTAGCCCGTATCCTTGACGCTCACCTCCACGAACTTCCCTCTGTGCTCCGTACGGATGGTGATGGTTCCTCCCTCAGGCGAATAGTTCACGGCGTTCTCGATGAGTTCGCGAATCACTCCGGAGATGAGTTCACGGTCAATCCACACATTCTCATTGCCGTGATCGAACGAAAGGACGATCTTCTGATGTCGGTGCTGCAAGCGAACGGAAAATTCATCGACCACGGCTTCGATGATTTCCCGAAGGGAGGTGGCGATTGCCTGATACTCGACTTTGTCCTCCATGAGGTAGCGCGCTTTCCGCAGGGTTGAAATAATCTTCTCCATCCGTTCGATTCCCTCCTCAAGCTGCGTGCTCACTTCGCGGATATCGTCGCTCCCCTCGGCTTTTTCGCACAGGATCTCCATCCACCACTTGAAGATGGAGAGAGGCGTCCCAAGCTCGTGGGATGCAAGGGCGATGAGTGCCGTGCGCTCAGCGTCCAATTTCTGCAGAGACTCAAACTGCTGCCTCCGGATGTGAAGGTAGACGACGCTCGCGAGTGAACTTCCTGCGAGGATGACGAGAAGGAGAGCGATGGGAGAAAAGATGCGCTGCGAGAGCGTCAGGAAGTCTTCTGCCCCCATATCGATGCCGAGCGTGGCGACGACATTCCCCCGGGCATCCCGAATAGGTGCATAGCTCGAGATCCAGGATCCCCACTGATCGATCGTGATGTCCTTGTCCACGGACGGATGTTCGAATGCTTCGTGCTGGAGCACGGGTGCATCAGTCGCCTCGTAGAGGTCACCGGGATACGATGCTTCCTCGTCGTCACTCACGACGCCGTCTCCGTCTTCATCGAGTTCAGAGAGACTCGCAAGAGAATCGGCATCCGCGACGAACACCGGCTGCAGGGGATTTCCCGTTTGTCGCATAATGTAGGCATAGCGAATGTTTGGGATGCTTTCACGAATGCGACGGAGCTGCGAGACGATTTTACGAAATGCGGGCGTTGTCATATCCGATCGATCGCGGATGACTCGTATGGCCTCGGCGTCGAATTGTTCCGCCGCAACGGCAACCGTCGTGCGTAAGCGTTCCTTGAGTTCTGCTTCCATGATGGAACGTCCCTGCACGAAGAAGTAACCGCCAAGGGCCGTCCCGAAGAGCAGCACGAGGCACGCGAGCAGGAGCGTGCGCGCATTTCTTTGCAGAAGATGTGAAATCTCGTGAAAGGTCATCGGTGTTTATTTCCTTCTATGATACCATAGAAATCCTCATACTTCGATCCCCTCAGTACAAGTGAGTCTCTACCTGACGTATCGCCCGAAGAGCTTCGCCGATGTGCTCGGACAGGATCACATCGTGACGACGCTCGAGCATGCCGTTTCCCGGGATCAGCTTGTCCATGCCTACCTCTTCTTTGGGCCGCGCGGAACCGGAAAAACGTCCGTTGCCCGCATTCTTGCGAAGATTCTCCTCATCCGGAAAACGAAAGACGAGAAGCTGCAGCAGCAGATTCTGAAAGGGGTGGAGGAGGGCACGCTCGTCGATCTCATCGAGATCGATGCTGCAACGAATCGGCAGATTGATGATGTGCGCGATCTCAAGGAGAAAGTGCAGTTCGCGCCGACTGTGGCCTCCGCGAAAGTTTACATCATTGATGAAGTGCACATGATGACGAAGGAGGCGTTCAATGCGCTTTTGAAGACGTTGGAGGAACCACCGGACCATGCCTATTTCATCCTTGCGACTACGGAGCTGCACAAAGTGCCCGAGACGATCCAGTCGCGGTGCCAGCGGTTTCCCTTCCGCAACGTCGGCGATGAAGACATTGTCCGTGGCCTTCAGATCATCGCGGACAAAGAGCGCATTACCGTGGAGCGCGGTGCGCTCCGGGCGATCGCGCGCCATGTGCAGGGGGGCATGCGCGATGCGATCGCGCTCCTCGAGCAGCTCGCATCTCTTGGGAAAGTGACGGAGGAAGACGTGCGCCTCCGCATCGGAGAGAGCGTCGAAGAAGAAGTGGAGAATCTCTGGTCGGCACTCGAGGCACAGGATCGCGGGACCGTTCTTGGCATTACGGCGGCTCTCCAGGAGCGAGGGGTTGCGCTCGAGGTGTTTCTCCGGCAACTCCTCGCGCGCACGCGGCGGGATCTGCACGATCGGATCGGGGCGGGAGAAGAGATTGCACCCGCGATTGCCCGTATGGATGCGATTTTCCAGGCACTCAGAGATCTGCGCGTCTCTCCCGTGCCGGAAGTGGCGCTCGAGGCTGCGCTTGTGGGTCTCTGTTTGCAGGAAGGGGACGGGAAAGGGAAGGAACGACCGAAGAACAATCGCGCTGAAAAGACATCGAAGGAAAAGGAAGAAAAGGCGGAAAGCGCACCTGCACAAGCGAAAGAAACACTACGGCACGAGGGCGCATCGCAGGAGGCCCCGAGTCCTCCGGCAACGTTCCTTGCGGAAGAAATAACACTGACGAGCGTGAAGGAGGTTTGGAAGGGTATTCTCGAAAATATCCCCTTTGCCTCCGTTCGCATTTCTCTCAAAGACGCCATCATCCAGTCCGTCGAGAAAGGGACGGTGACCATCGCCTTTTCCTCGCAGTTTCATCGCGAGAAAGTGACCGATCCCAAGGCGAGCCGCGAGGTGGAACGTCTTCTCTCCGAGCGTTTTTCTGCGTCAGTGCATCTTCAGTGTGTTCTTCGGGAGGAGTCTGTGGCCCCCGTCCTCCCCGCAGATAGCAAAGAAGTGAATATGGCGGAGGCGGTGGCGGAGATTTTTGGAAGGTAGAGACGCGCCGGCGGCGCGTCTCTACAATGGGGGTGCATGGATAGCGCCAGCCAAAAATCCCAGCTTCGTGAGGACATTCGGCATCGTCTGCTTTCATTTTCGAGCGAAGAGCTTGCTGCAGAAAGCAGAAGTCTCTGCCGGCGTCTCCATGATCTCATGCCCCGGGAACCCCAGGTCATTGCTGCATATTATCCCCTGAAAGACGAAGCCGATGTGAAGCCCCTGCTTACGGATCTTCTCCGTGATGGACATCACATCTATCTCCCGCGCGTCGGGAAGGGGGACATGGTGTTTCGTCGGATTCCTCATCTGCAACTTGCGCGGGGGGTGTTCAATATTCCCGAGCCATTGGCGGATGCTCCGCTTCTCGAAAGTTCCAAACTTCAGATAGCCCTGATTCCCGGCCGGGCGTTTGACCGCAAGGGGAATCGCCTGGGGCGGGGGAATGGGGGATACGACATTTGGATCCGGAAGCAGCGTTCCGACAATCCCGCAACGAAGTTGTTTGGCACAGCCTTCGAATGCCAGATCGTGCAAGAGGTGCCGATTGAGCCGCACGACGAGAAAGTGGACGCGATTGTCACGGCAAGAGGAGTCATTGAAACTGGCGGCAGAGAGTGAATAATTTTTTCCTTGTGACCTGCGGCACATGTTCCAGTGTATCGAAACATCATAACATCCTGTCCGGAGATCGGAAGGAACGGTGACTCGTCAGGACTCGACTGACGGGCGGTCTTCGGTGAACAGGGAGTGGAAATGAAGAATTGTTTGGAATTACAATTTGGGTTTTGACCTTTCCAGCGCTAAGCTATGGCCATGTTCACGTTCGATGATCTGAAGCTTGCCGACCCTGATGCGTATAAGGCGCTGATGGGAGAAATGCGGCGGCAGTGGGAGGGGGTGGAGCTCATTGCGTCCGAAAACTACATTTCACCGGCAGTGCTCGAAATGATGGGGACGGTCTTTAATAATAAATACAGCGAGGGATATCCGGGGCGCCGCTACTACGGTGGGCAGGAATTCACTGATGTTGTGGAAACTCTGGCAATAGAACGAGCAAAGAAACTCTTCCGCTGCGAGCACGCGAACGTCCAGCCGCACGCCGGTTGTCCAGCAAATATCGCA
>CAYIRQ010000019.1:0-15614 GCA_964365905.1 uncultured Candidatus Peribacteria bacterium | reverse complement strand
ACTGTCACTCAGCTGCATGGAAATGAATTGATTGCGCGAGAGTTCCATGCCGAGGGATCCGAGTGTCACCATTTCGCGCGTACTCATATCTGTTTCGATGTGTACATGGAGGATTGTGTAGAGCTCGAGGAGTTTTCCCGGTTTCTTGAGGAGGCCGGAACTTTTCGCTTTCTCATTCAGTGCCTGGAGGATCTGCTGCTGGCGCGCGGAGCGATCGAAATCGCTCGACGTGTGACGAGTCCGTGCGTACTTGAGAGCGGCCGCGCCGTCGAGATTCTGCAGTCCGGCAGCGATGTGGAACGGTTCAAAGGTATAATTTGGTCCGGGGTATTCCATGTCGTCCATTGCCTCCGGAACCGCGATATCAATCCCTCCGAGCGCATCGATGATTTGCTCAAACGCCGTGAAATCGACTTTCACGGTGTAGTGCACGGGGATGCCGAGAGCTTCCCCCACTTCATGAGCGACTCCCTGCAATGCTTTGAGGGATGCTTCCCGTCGTTCAAGTCCTGCGCGCCGCAACGCAATCCTCTCATCCCGCCAGAGCGCGTTCAGCTTTCCCTTCTTGATCGTGAGAGAGTCTGCGTGGAGGAAGTAGAGATCACGGGGGAGAGAGAGCAGTACGACACTTTTCCCATCACCATCGATACTCGCGACCATGATGGTATCGGTGAGATCGATGCCGTCGTGGTCTTCGTTTCCCTGGCCGAGGAGGAGAATGTTCGTTGTTCCGGAATCCGCTTGGAGCGGCGCTCCGGTGATATTTGCAAACGATGAAAGCGAGAGAGCTCCGATCCGGACAAGGAGCGCAAAAGCAACAAGGAGAATACTGGCCCCAACGATGATCGCCGTTCCCACGGTGAGAAAACGCTTCCATCGTTCCTTTCCCTGCCGTTTCTTTTCCATCTTCCGCACGAATGCCGCGAGTGGCCGCGTGAGGAGGAGGGTGAGCGCGAGCATCTTCTGCCACGGAATGGTTCGACGCTTGCGCCGCGGTTCCTCCAGTCGTCGCACGGAAAAAGACATCGGGGAGAGGATACTGGCTCCGGGGTATTTGGGGAAGCGAGCGGCGGGTGACGCTGTAGTGCGGATCAAGTACAGTATGGATGCTCTCCAAGAGCTTCTATGACCATTGCCGATCTCATCACCAAGCCATCCCCAGAGCGCAGAACGTTCTTCTTGCGTGTGGCGAAGCGTGCCAACGAAATGCAACGCGATCTTGTGAAGAAGGCGCGGCGCATTGGGCCGCGTACATTCCTCGTTCGAGGGCTCATCCTCGTCGCAGCGTGCTTGCTGCTCCTGCCGCTTGAAGGCAAAGCACAGGCGCAGACGGTAAGGAAATCAGGGACGCCGCGCTATAGTTCGACACGGTACGCACCAGCACCGCGAACAACTTCATGCAGGAGAACCGCAGGAGGTGGGGACATGTATAAGTCGGATCCCTTTGGCTATCGGCAAACGGAAGATCTCATTATCCCAGGTCTTGGGACGAAGCGGAGAGGTGCTCAGTGCACCCCGGTGCGCCGCTCGGGCACTACTGCGACCGTTCGGGGTCCGGCAACATACGTTCCCAAAGGAAAAAAAGCGAAGCTGACGACCATTGGGGTTGGAGCAGCTGAAGGAGACTTCTCCCATTATCTTGCGATGATGCTGGAAGACGAGAAGTCAGATGGGAATGCCGGGTCGTTCGGGGGAGATGCGGATGGAGATGGCATCAGCAATGCCGGCGTCTCTGACAACCTCGAAACGGGCGATCCCAGACGTCCGCGCGATGGAAACAGGAATGGCCAGATGGATGCGCTCGATCCCGGGAATGATTCAGACTGCGACGGTCCGAGTAATAGCGTAGAGAAGCTCCGGGGGAGCAGACCCATGGATCCCTTTGACCCCGGGATGCCCCTGCCGGGAGTACGGTGTGATGAGGAGTCCTCGCTGCTGCCGAAGACGGGAGTAGATCTGGGAATATGGGAACACTGATTGTGTCATACCGAGTAGCCCCGCGGATGCGGGGCGTATCGAGGTATCACTCTCCTTCCACTTCCCCCTGCTCCTCATAGAGTTTCAGGGTCGCAGCATCGACCGTGAGCGGAGAAATTCTGACGCCGAGTTCCTCGAGGCATGCGATGAGCGCGAGGCCGTGCCGCCTCCCGCAGACCGGCGCGATCGCCTCTCCGCGGATGCCGCCCTTTGCCCGCGTCCGAAGAAGTGGTTTTCTGGATGATGTTTCCTCCGTTTCACCGCGTTCTCTGAGAATTTGTCGCCTCTTCCTCTGCAGTTCCTTCTCGATTTCTGCGGACGGACGCAGGTCCACGCGCGTGGGTTTCCGCTGCGAGCGTGGCACGAGGAAGCTGCGCTGGTCTTCCTGCCTCTTGCGGAGGATGGATGCGGTTCTCCCTTCGAAATTTTGGAAAGCGTTCTGCACCCTCGAACTCCGTCTTCCCATGTGGCACATCGTATTTTCGATCGTGCGATCCTCGCTGCAGGGACTTTCCGGAACCGTGATCGGTTCGATGGGTGCCGCTGATGCAATCTTGCTTGCGCAAAAAATGCTGAAAGCGCTGAGAATGAGGGAAAATGGACGCTTCATGAGGCAGTGAGGGAAGATACGGTTCCCTATCCTACCCTTCCATGCTTCCAAGGCAATTCCTTGTGTCGGAGGCTCGCTCAAGCTAGGCTCTCGCAGACCTTTATGCATGATGCGAGTACCGGGGGCTGCTCCTCAAAGGCTCAGAAAGCCGGGGGAGATCGTTTTCCCGTGGTTCGACAAGCTCACCATGACATTCGAACCATTCTTCTTCTCGGTTCCGGAGCGCTCAAGATCGGAGAAGCGGGGGAATTCGATTACTCCGGGAGCCAGGCGATCAAAGCATTCAAGGAGGAAGGCAAGCGTGTTATCCTCCTCAACCCGAATATCGCGACGAATCAGACGAGCTGGGGACTCGCGGACGAGGTCTACTTTTACCCCGTGACTCCGAAATTCGTAGAGAAAATCATTGATCGTGAGAAGCCCGATGCAATCGCACTCAGCTTCGGGGGACAGACGGCCTTGAATTGCGGCCTCGCGCTCGCAGCAAGCGGTGTCCTTGAGCGTGCGGGCGTCACAGTGCTTGGGACATCGACTGAAGCTATCCGCAAAACGGAGGATCGCGCGGTCTTCAATCAGGAGCTTCAGAGTATCGGTGTTGCCGTGCCACGATCCATTGCCTGTACCTCCGTCGAGGAAGCGAAAGTTGCAGCTGAGAAGATCGGGTACCCCGTGATTGTCCGCGGCGCGTTCGCACTCGGTGGAAAAGGGAGCGGGCGGGTTCTTGAGCCTGTAGAGCTCCCGGATCTCCTCAAAGTCGCGTTCGTCGAGTCCCCGCAAGTGCTCGTGGAAGAAGATCTCACGGGATGGAAGGAGATCGAGTACGAGGTGGTGCGTGACCTAAGCAATAACTGCATCACCGTGTGCAACATGGAGAACGTGGATCCGCTCGGGATTCACACCGGCGAATCGATCGTCATTGCCCCGAGTCAGACGCTCACGAACCGCGAGTACCAGGAACTCCGGAATATCGCCCTCAAAGTGATCCGACACTTCGGCATCGTCGGCGAATGCAATATTCAATATGCACTCCGGCCAGCGCCGGAGGCGAAGCACGGTGGCTCCCACATGGAATCACCGCTCGTTGATTATCGGGTCATTGAAGTGAATGCGCGACTGAGCCGTTCCTCAGCGCTCGCCTCGAAAGCGACGGGCTACCCGCTTGCGTTCGTTGCCGCGAAACTCGCGCTCGGAAAGACGCTCCCGGAACTTCGCAATGCGATCACGCGCGTCACGACAGCCGACTTTGAACCCGCACTCGACTATGTCGCCGTGAAGGTTCCCCGCTGGGATCTGCAGAAATTTCATCACGTGAGCGAAACCGTCACGAGCGAGATGAAGTCGGTGGGAGAAGTCATGGCGCTCGGCAGGTCCTTCGAAGAAGCCCTCCAGAAAGCGCTCCGCATGCTCAATATCGGAGCAGAGGGTTTGCTTCCCGCACCCATGCACATCGAGGACATTACGCGCGAACTCAAGTTTCCCACACCCCGTCGCATTTTTGCGGTCTCATCCGCTCTCCGTGAGGGATGGACCGTGGAGGAAATCGCGCTCGCAACGGGGATCGATCGGTGGTTTCTCTCTCGCATACAGGATTGCGCACTCCTTGCGCAGGAGCTCTTCAAAGGGAAGGCATTGCCACTTTCGTCTGAGGTACTCAAGAAAGCGAAGAAGCTCGGATTCTCCGATCGCGGTATCGGTCTCATCCGTGATCAGGATCAATTGGAGATCCGTGCCCTCCGGAAGGAACATGGCATTCGTCCGATGGTGAAGCAGATTGATACACTTGCGGGGGAATTTCCCGCGCGCACGAACTATTTGTATTTGACCTATCACGGTTCGGAAAATGATGTTGAGTTTGGGTGCGCGCGGACAATGGACAATGCACAATTGACAATTGACAGTGAAGTCAAAAGTCAAAAGTCAACTGTCAATGGCCATTCGACCGAGGAATCCCACCTCCTGGGGAAGCATGCAATTGTTCTGGGTGGAGGACCGTATTCCATTGGTTCTTCGGTCGAATTCGACTGGTGCTGCGTCGAAGCGGTCCGGGAGTTGCAGCGTCAGGGGTACACCGTTTCCATGATCAATAGCAATCCGGAGACCGTGAGTACGGATTACGACGAGTGTGACCTCCTCTTCTTCGAGGAACTCACGCTCGAACGCGTCCTCGATATCGCAGAGCTCCTCAAGCCCGAAGGGATCGTCGTGTCGATGGGGGGGCAGATCCCGAACTCTCTTGCGCCGAAGCTCGCGAGGCTGAATGTCCCGACCTTTGGCACCACCCCTGAGGATATTGATCGTGCGGAAGATCGACATAAATTCAGTCGTCTCCTCGATGAGCTTCATATCGATCAGCCTGAGTGGCGGGAATTTTCGGATCTTGCGTCTGCGAAGCAATTTGCCGAACGTTGCGGCTACCCTGTCATTGTTCGCCCCAGTTACGTTCTCTCCGGCGCTGCGATGGCGGTTGTGCATTCACCGGAGGATCTCGATGGATACCTGGAGCAAGCAACTGCATTTGCGAATGGGGTCGCGGGGCAGCATGTTGGAGAGAAAATTTCCGTTGTCGTTTCCAAGTTTGAGCAAGGCGCGAAGGAGATCGACTTCGATGCTGTGGCGCAGGGAGGAAAACTGCTTCTCTATGCTGTCTCTGAACACATCGAGAATGCCGGCGTGCACTCGGGGGATGCCACGATCGTTCTTCCGCCGCAGAGGCTCAATATGGAAACCATGAATCGTATCAAGGTCATTGCGAAGCAGATTGCGCAGGCGCTTCGAATTTCCGGGCCCTTCAACCTGCAATTGCTTGCGAAGGAAAATCGCATCATGGTGATCGAGTGCAACCTGCGCGCGAGTCGTTCCTTCCCGTTTGCAAGCAAAGTCACGAACATCAATTTCGCCCGTCTCGCAACACAGGCGCTCCTCGGGAAGGCGCCCGGGGATATCCGCTACCAGACACTCGATCTCGATCACGTCGGCGTGAAAGCCGCCCAGTTCAGCTTCGCGCGCCTCCGGGGAGCAGACCCGCGACTGGGGGTCGAGATGGCAAGCACGGGGGAAGTCGCCTGCTTCGGGGATACGGTGTCCGAAGCGCTTCTCGCATCGCTCCTTGCCGTCGGATTCCGGTTGCCCGCCCGGATGACCAGCCGGCCAGCCCGACAGGTCGGTACTGGCGGGTCGGACGGGCCGCAGAAAGCTATAGGGACCGACCGTGTCGGGAAAGGAGGAAATATCCTGCTCACGGTCGGGCGACTGGAGGACAAAGTCGACATCCTCCCCGCGATCCGCAGCTTCGTCGCAATGGGATTTGCGATCTATGCGACCGAGCGTACGCATGGCTTCCTCGAATCGCGGGGGATCCCTTCCGTGCTTCTCTCGAAAGTGAGCGAGCCCCGAAGTCCGAACATCCGCGAGTATCTCGAGCAGCATCGCCTCGATCTCGTGATCAACATTCCCCAGAGTTATCGCGGCAAGGAAATCACCGATGGCTACCTCATGCGCCGGCTCGCGATTGACCGGGGCATCCCGCTCATTACGAACATTCAACTCGCAAAGCGCATCGCGGAAGCGATGGAATGTTTCACCATCGAGGATATTCACGTTCGACCCTGGTCTTCCTTTGTTGGGATGGCGCGGACGATGTGATCGTGCTATCTGCTCTCCTGCACGAGCGTGCAGCGTCCTTCGAGGCAGACGGCCGCACTGAACGGACACGTGACGCAGGCTTTGATGTTTCCTTCGCGACGGCAGGTTTCCATGACTTCCTCTTTCTCGATGCCGAGTGTCGGGTAATTGGATTTATTCACGGCAATGCCACAGGTGAGGAAGGGACAACTTTGCTCCAGCTCAACGCAATCTGCGTCCGCTTGGCACGCGCGGTAGTTCTCCGGGATATCCAGGAAATCCTCTGTGAGGGTCTCGCACATTTGTGTTCGTGACGCTTCCCCGGTACAGTCCTGTGGACAGTAAAAGCGTCGATGCGGCGGGAGTGTGTTTTCGTCGTGTTCGCAAATACCGTTTCCGCAGGCGGGAGCGATGTTCTCGGGGGCGGCGATTTCCTCGGGCTCGATTGCGACAGGCTCCTCAATCACGGGTTCCGTGGGGGAGCTGCAGTGCATCTTGGTGCAGGCAATACCACTCGGGGAGCAGACGCACACGTTGCAGCCGTCGTCTGCAGGAAATTCTTCTCCGAACGCATATCCGCCCGGACATCCATCCTGCAGCACTTCCTGCAGACACTCCGCACTACAACCGTCGCCGGATTCCGTATTTTCATCATCACATTCCTCTCCCGTTTGCACTGAGCTATCCCCGCAGGTGCCGAGATCGAGAGTGGCCCGCATCTCCTCCACTTGTGCGTGCAGGGCTTTGATTTCGCGATCACGCAGGCGCTTCACGAGAATCGACATCTGCCCTCGCGTCACGGCATCGTTCGGCCCGAAGAGGTTATTTCCGTACCCTTGCAGGAAGCCGAGCAGCGTCATTTCCTGAATAGCACTGCCGTAGACACTGTCATCTTCGACATCCGAATATGCATCCGCGCGGAGCTTCAGGAATTCCGATGTCACATTCCCGAGGACAAGCGCCGTGAGCAGAAAGGCATATCCCGCAACGATCCCGATGAGCGTCTTCTTCCAGAATTCACCGTGTGCGTTCATAGATAGATGGGGAATTGTGATGTTTGTGTAGTGACATTGTACCATAATCAGGTGATCGAACGATCTTGTCAAAACATAGCAATTGTTTGATATTTTGCAATGGCAAAATCATCGCCGTCTTTATCTTTCTCCCAGTCCCTCCTGCATATAGTCAGCAACGATATTGATCATCCGCTGGACGTTCTCATTGCAACCTTTGAACGTGATCTTCTCAAAAGCATCGGTACCAAATTTGCGCACAACATCGCTGATCAGCGCATGGACGAATGATTGCGTAGCGGCATCCACACCCTTGAAGTCTATGATGATCTTTTCTCCCTTCCGAAGGGCCGGCAGCAATTCTTTCACACGCACATCTCTTGCGATATCTTTGTTCTCCGCAAACCGGCCGGTTTTTTTGACCATTCGTACGTGCTTCATGTCACAAATTTGGGTTTCTTATATTTTGCACGTTTCCGTTCCGCAACCGCTGTTCGTAGTGCTTGGTTCAAGACATCCAGAAACATCGTAAATTCCTGCGTCTGATCGAGAGTGATATCAATGCCGACGACCGTTCCCCTCCAGTTGGGCAAGCCGCTTTTCTTCGAGTGTTTGTCCTCGAAGGGATCTGCATGTAGCCGCAACTTCTTTGGTTGTGTCTTGATCAATTTGTACATCGCATCGCCGCTGTACATCAGGAAATAATCTTTATTCGCTCTCGCGATGGATTTCGTGAAGAATAATCCCGCTCCGGCGTTCTGTTCCGTCCCCCCGATCCTCGCTGTCGTGCCTGTAATGCCTGGCCATAGCGCAAGACGCAGAGCCTCCAGATGATCTTTTGGAGCGTGCGAAGCACTGATGGAAGCTTTGATGCCGATTCCGGTATCGGCAATGCCGATGCGGATGGTATTGGGTTTTGGGTAATACTGTGCGCAGACAATCGCGCCGTTCGGGTCATTGGCATGTTCGAGAACATTGCGGATGAGCTCGCCGAGAATGTAGACGATCGTGTCGACTTGGTGCTGTTTTTTGAGGTGAAGAAGCGGAATCACGTTCGTGATGAATTCCGTTTGCTCCCTGGCTGTTCGTATTTGCGCCACGGGGATGAATCTTCCGGCCTCTTCGTGTGATTCAATCGCCATTCCGGACGAAATCCCCAAAAGTTTAAAGAGTCCAATCCGTTCAAAGTAATGCCCCGATTTTGCCTCAAATTTTTCGCAATCAATGTTGTGCGGTCCTACCTTAAGCCCGAGTGCTCCAACCATGGAGATGGCAAGAGGATGCACAGCAATCCATCTCTTATCCGCTGTAATGTGCAGCTCACCCGGATTACGGGGATCGAACGAAGCTAAAAATGCATCGATATTTTTGATGAAGGCGCTGTTGGGGAGGTGAATCCGCACAGATTCATTCTATCAGTAAGCCCACTTTTATGCAAAAGTACCTTTACTGATAAATTTATTGTCAAATAGACTTTTTGAGATGTTTTATGGAGTCTGCGCTGGACGCTATTACAACCGCCGCCCACTATACACTTCAACCGTGAAATAATCGTCTCCGTCTTCATCTTGGTGAAAGGTATAACCAAGATGCTCAATGTGCTTTCGTCGAAGCACGGTGAGCATATCCTTGTGTAGTTTCTTCTTCCATGGTCCACCGAGAAATTGTCCCACGAGTCCGTGCTCACGCATAACGTCGAGTGTATGTTTTGTGGCGTTCTGAAAATCCGCTTGTGCAGTGATAACATACCCTTTCTCATGCAGGTGTTTGCTTGCCCCCTCAATCATGCCATCGAGGAGTGTTCTGCCCGTAGGGCCAGCCGTGCTCTCTATCCAATGATGGGCACGCGTCGTACCAGGAAGCTTCGCCATTTCTTCAGGTGAAATGGGAACAGGCGGAAGTGCTGAAACAATGAGATTAAACTTCTCACATTCATGGAGTGGTTCATAGAGGCTTCCGACACGGAAGTCGATATTGTCGGCACAGTTGTTGTGTCCCGCATTGTGTTGTGCAAGATCAACCGCCTCTGGGTTTATGTCATATGCCACAAGTCTCTTGATGGCATCTCGGTAGTAGTCGGCGAGGATAATGGCGGTGTAGCCATTCCCCGTTGCCATATCAAGAACCTCAATTTTCCCGCGTGCCTGCAGGATGACTTCCATGAGACCATGAAGGTTATCAACGAGTCGGTCCTTGTAGTAGTCATGTTTGATGACACCATCGCGAAACGCATACTTGTATGTCTTGCCTCGATATGTTCGCTCGACTGTTTCCATGGATGCTATGTTTTTTGGAAGAGATCATCGGCAGCTTTTCTTGTACGTTGAGTGAACATATGGATATCATCCATATCACAGTACGGGAGTGCATCGATTTCATCGAGCATCTGAGGAGAAGAGTTCGAATTTAGGGCTACAGCCGCTCGTATGAGCCAAAAGTCGCGATAGCGATTGAGCCCCTCTTCCAGAAGATCGGTGTTGTCGGCATCCCACAGGGCACAAAAAGCAAGAGATTCGTCATCCGAATTGAGCATCTTTTGTCGATCGACATCGCTCAGATCATCTGCCCGTGCTCTGCGGATGCTCCTTAACCATTTCTCTCCTTTTTCTATTGCGAGTACCTTGAGAACGTTCATTTTGATGTCATCAGTGATATCCCATACTCTTCTTGCATCATCAGGACGAATCGCAGATTGTGCAAACCCTCCCTCTTCCGCATTCCATTTCTCTTCAAAGACCCTTTGCGTGTGTGATGCAAGGAAGGGAACCGTGTTCCTCTCGACAAAACTCTTACTTGCTAACTGGGAGAGGTACTTCCCCGGCTCGTGTGAACGCGCTCCAGCCATCCTCCATGCTATCCATCGCAGGAGGTCAGTATCACGCAACCCACCCCGCATGTACTTTAAATCAGTTGGATGATTGCGTACCTGCCTCTCGCGATAAAGCAAATTATAGACGAAATAGGAGTATTGATTTTGCTTGTCGTAGCCATATCGCCTCATCGTTCGGCGGAGATTCTGCAAGAGGGACTTTTGGCCGGCAACAGGACGTGCCCAGAGGAGATCAGAGCAGAAAAGTTGTGAATGTTCGGCCATCCAGAGCCAATCGCGCACAGGCGCAAAGGGGTAGAACTCCACTGGATGTTTCAAGTCGAGTTGGCTGATACCTTCACGCAATTCATGCGCCTCATTTTCATAGTCATTCGAGCTATCAAAAATGGCCAGTAAGTCGAGATCCGATCGTGGGGTGCACTGCCGCTTTGCTATTCCACCTGTCACACAAAGCTGCACGTTTTTTCCTTTGAGCAGTGGAGCAGTGCGCTCCTGGAGGGCGCTGTATATGTGGGCACTGTATTCCCAATGGCGATCATGTGTCTCAGGCATCGGAGATGAGTTCTCGGAAGAAATGTATGCCAGCCTTTCTGTCTTTCCAGTGATACTTCCCTTCCTCTGCAAAGTACTCCGGATACCGGAGCAAATATCGATGGAGAGTAGGGACGTTATATATTCCGAATTTTTTTGCCCGACCAAGTATCTTGCTGTAGCTCGCCCGCACATCGTCTATGTTGTTTGCTTCTCCCTGCTGTGCAAAGTAGCTTGTAAAGTAGAGGAGACTTGCAAATTCGAACTCCCTCGCTTCCGGCCCCCAGATCTCAATGTCGAAGTCTACGAAGAGATGCTTCCCGTCCGGTAGCACCAGCTCGTTTGGTCCCCATCGGTCACCTATGACAATATCCTGTTGGTGTGTTCTCTGGAGTTCGTCTGCGAAAAGTTCGGTATGATGGAATGCCATTCTGTTCCCCTCTTGCCATAGCTGCGAGAGAGGGCGCGCGCCCTGGCAGTACAGCACGAGCTGTAGGGATGCATCAGCATACACCGGCGGCATAACAGAAATACCGTGTGCAAGTAGGCGGTTTGCAAACTCGTACTGTTCAAGGGAGCTTCGCAAATGAAATCCATTATCTGGTTTGTCGAGGAATCCAACTCCTCTATACTCATCGGCAACAAAAGGAAGCTCTTCTGCACGACCTTGTGGATTTTCCTCCCGGAGGATGTATGCGCGTCCATCCAGACTTTCAAGGAGTGTGTTTCGGTTGAAGTTTCCTTGCTCAATGCACTTGCTGGAGGGGTAGAGGGGGAGTAATAGTTCATGAGGCGGGGTGTTTTTCTTTGCTTCGATTAGCCGCTGAGAAACAGGGTGCTCACGCATAAAGCGTTCGATACTCATCAAGACTCTCCCCAAGGAGATCCCGCGCGGCATGCACATCATCTTGTGTTGCAATAAGGGGTGGCTTGAGGGCAAGGGAATTCCGTTCGTTCGCTGCTAGGCGAGTGAGGAGGCCCCTCTTCAGCGCAAGACCATAGATGGTATGCGCTGCATGAGGGTCTGAGCTGCAAAAATCAAGGCCAGCCATGACACCAAGGGAACGCACATTCGTCACGATATCCGCGTACCTTGTGCGGAGAAATTTAATTGCTTTTGCAATTTCTGTAGAAATTGTTTTCACATGTTCGAGCATTCCTGGCTGTTCAAGACGCTCAATCGTTTTGAGCGCAGCAGCACAGGAAAGCGGCATACCACCGTAGGTGAATTCATCTTCCTCGTATTCTAGGACATCATATTCCTCCCGCATGACGACGGCCGCAAGCGGAAGCCCTGCTGCAATGCCTTTCCCAAAGGTCATCATGTGCGGATCTGTACCATAGTGATCTGCAGCAAACATGTTTCCTGTCCATCCGAATCCTGTCTGGACCTCATCAAAAATCAGAGCTGCATCTGCCTCATCACAAAGCTGAGAAGTTTCATCAATGAATCGCTTCGTGAAGGGATGACACCCTGCGGGAAACATTGCGGGGTCGAGCAGAATTGCAGCAATGTCCTGCCGCCCATGACACAACATGCGCAACATGCTCAACGATGCCTCTTCCGCTGCAGACTCTGAGATATTCTGTAATTCCTGGACTACGAATGGCGGAGGGGTATGAAGGAATTTGCCCGATCCTCCGAATTGCAATGTACGGGGAGTAAATCTTTTTCCGTTTGCATGAAGTGTCTCACAACTCTCCCCATGATGACTTTCATGGAATGTGATCACATATGGTTTTCTCTTTGCTGTCCTCACTCGCTTCAGGGCACTCTCCACGGCAGTGCTACCATCTGTGAATTTTGCGTTCACTTTGACGAGTGAGCTTGGTGTAATCTCCACAAGTTTTCGGGAGAGAGCCTCGAAGACATCCGATCGCATGCGGGAAGAAATGTAACTGAAGCGTCCGAACTGTTTCACCATTGCCTCAAGGACATGCTCTGGTGCGTTACCGAAGTTCAGATTGTTTGATTGAGCCGAGAAGTCGAGATACTCCTTTCCTGCCTTATCCCAGAAGCGTATCCCCTTTGCCCGGTCTACCTCGATGACTCCCGGTATGACGTTCTTAGCCAAATAGGAAAATTCTTCAGACATGCCCAAGGAAGGATCACTATAGTACGAAGCTTCCTCAGGTCAATGAAACCAATCCCTCCCACTCCAGTGCTACCTTTGAAGCCGCTCAAGTGCAGTAACAAGCCTATCATCTGGGATCCGCACCTCTGCTGCTTTGTATGCGTCCAGAGCCATAGCAACCCAACCCTTGGTAAAGGCTGCGTCGCCACAGAGCACAAGCTTAGCCCGTTCTCCTGCAAGTTTATACGATGTCACGGCAGTCTGGAGGTCACCTTTTGCTAGCGCCTCATCACCACGAGCAATACAGATTTTCGGCTCTCTTGTATCTGTGCTGGACACAACCTTCATGTGAAGATCGTGTTCCACTGGTATCTCATCATCACATTCGATATATTCAGGAGATTGCATTCCCGCCGCCCTGAATGCATCGACAGCGATGCGATTCTGGCCCATTGTCAGTGCTACGTTCCCTAACCTAATAAGTGCTTCCTTCGCTTCCGCCAACCTGAATAATTCATATGCAGTCTTATACTGGCACTCATACACTGCTTCCCACCCTAAGGAACACATATCTTTTTTGGGTGGAGAAACACCAGCTCGGTTAAATGATACGATTGCATCATCAATCATCCACGCCCTGAGCTGCACCTCTGCGAGAAGAGTGAAATATTTCCTATCAGAGGCGGCACTTTTTTCTTTACCCGAAGCATCATCCTTCGATTTTTCGATTTCATCTGATGAGCCAAAATCATTGTTCTCTACTCCTGACATGAGCTCATTGTGCAACTCAGTCACTCATCTATCAAGTCATTGACTTTTTATGGAGGTCCGGCGGGAATCCCTTCAAGTGGCCATTTGTTCAAACAAAGTCCTCCTTCGCTCCTTCGGAGCTTCGGAGGACACAGGATCTTCGGCCTCACGCTTCGTGCTTCGCACTTGCGTTCGGCTCGAATTCACCTGTGGAGGTCTGCGCTGCAGCGGATCACAACGGCTTTCGAGCAGACAAAGTGGTTGCAACGATCATCGTGACGGTTACTTTATGGCTCACCGGAAAGATGAAGACATCTCTTCTCGTTGAAAAAAGATTGCATGAACCGAGAGAGAAAAGGTACCAGAAATATCGTCAGTATCGTCAGTTACCTCTTCCTATGTTTGTGTTTTGGCTGAGGAAGGTATTTCTTGATTTGTTGTCTTTGGTTGTGGTCGTTGATGATCTTTACATAGTCAATTTCGTGGCACGATGGCGTTCGAAATGTTGCAACTGTGTTTCCGTTAAAGTTTGTGATTGAAAAATCACCCAACCTGATGACATCCATGCCAATCAGTACGTCTACCTCTGTGAGCTTTCCTTCTGTGACACGAACGCCATTGATGGTCACATTGCTGGGCAGAACGATATTCACGAGATAGACATTTGTTTCGGTGCTTCCATCAGCGTGATTTACCTTTGTTCTACCTATGGGCTTTATCCCCAAATTATCAGCAACTCGTTTCGTGATAACTGAACCCGTCGCTCCTGTATCCCACAATCCCTGCACTTTGATCGATGGAAATGTTGAATTTTGTATGCCCTCAAAAAACGGAGTAGAGACAAGCACATCACATACAATCGCTCTCAATAGGCCAACATTATTCCCTTTGATAGTGAGTGCTCGCTGCTCCACCACTTCATACTAGGCGAAACTGACACGAGAGTGAAATGTTTGTTGTTCACTCTCGTCCCCTTGGGTGCATGGCTGGATAAGAAAAGTGCCTAGCTCAAATTGCTTTTGAGCATTTTTATATGCCTCAATTTCAGAGTCGTAAGCACCTATCACATCTTCATTTTTGATAACAAGATATTTCCCCTCGTATTTTTTTACGAGGTCGTTTTTGTGCTGAAGATAGTAATGAAACTCTTTTTCTAGCATGATTATGGATGAGTTAATTGTGGAGGACGTTCTTGCATGACGCAAGAAGTGCATTGTAACAGAAAAATTGCACTTATAGCAACCTGCATTGCCCGATTTTTAGAATGGAGGAAAAGGCACAAACGTCACAAAGAAGCCAGTATACCCATCCGAGTTCATACCATGTTCCGGTTATCTTGCTCACTCCCAATACGAGACTTTGCAAGTACAACAAGCTCTTCATGAGTCTCATGTCCCCTAAGACGACCAGTCAGGATACCGAGCCGGTAACTCACCCCCTCGGTCATCAGGGACCAGTTGATATCCGATAGGGCTGCTTCGAGAGCTTTCTTGAGGGATTGTCGGCTCTCGTACTCACCCCTCTCATCCCTCAGATCATAGACCTTGAAGTTCACGGAGACGAATCGTCCTATGTCCGGCTCCGAGAAGCTGAGTTTGTCGTAGTCTTCCTTTTTCAGGGATAACTTCAGGTGCTTGAGCAACGCAACGACGGTCAGTTTCTTGTACTGATTGAGGCTCTCGTATGCTTCCTTGTGCCCCTCACGATCTTTCGCCGCATCCACAACCAGTTTGACGTTCGCCGTCCACTGTCTGTAGTCCTCTCCCTTCTCCGAAGAGAGACAGAATCGCGCTTTGTCACGGGCAAACTTCTCCCGCTCGGCTTCCGTGGGTTTCTTTGGGCTCTCCCGCTCGTGTGAACCCTTGTAGCCGCACCCCTTGCAGGACTCCCAATGGATAAATCGCCGCTCACTGCCCTTGCGCAGAATCTCCACCTTCGTATCGAGTTCGTGGCCGCACTTCTCGCAGCGCCTGATCGTCCTTGGTATCTCGGTACCATCTTCGTACACATGCTTCACTCCCTTGCATTTATTGCAGGACAACGCGAACTCCACTCGCTCGGGCTTTCCATCCAACTGCAAATCTATGCCCTTGTGCAGGCATTCCACTGCCGTGCTGCACATGGGACAAAAGGAATACGGCTGCTTCGCCTGCTCCAGCATCTCATCCCTTCTTTCATCTCTCTTCATCCACTCGCTGATCGTCTCG
>CAYIRQ010000018.1:0-16055 GCA_964365905.1 uncultured Candidatus Peribacteria bacterium | reverse complement strand
ATTGCTGAAGGCGTAGCCATTAGAAGGCAAGGGACACTAAACGGATATGCCAGATGAGTTTTTGTCAAAGTTCCCTCGGCCGCATCATCGGGAACAGGACGACGTCCCGGATGTTTTTCTTGTCGCTCATCATCATCATCAAACGGTCGATCCCGACACCCCAACCAGCGATCGGCGGCATACCGTGTTCCATCGCTCTCAGATACTCGTGGTCGATGACATGTGCTTCTTCATCGCCGGCAGCCTTCGCTCGCGCCTGCTCCTCAAAACGGATCCTTTGGTCAAGAGGGTCCACGAGCTCGCTGTAGGCGTTCACCACCTCCGTCCCTCCCATGACCACCTGGAACCGATCAACAAGGTCCGGGTTCTTGTCGTTTCTTCTCGCAAGGGGGGAATCGTCGGCCGTATGGCCAAGAATGAAAGTCGGCTGTACCAATTTCGGCCTCACGAGACGCTTGTAGATCAAATCGATGGTGCCTCCGCGCGCGCTTTTTCCCGACACATCGATATCCGTTTTTTGCTTGCAGGCTTCCTCAAGCGCCTCTTGTTCCGGATAGGCGTTGATATCGATCCCTCCGAGTTCCCGGATCAATTCCGCGAAGGTTTTCCTCGGCCATGGGCCCTGTAGATCGATGTGCTTGCCATCGTACTCAAATGCAGGTCTGCCTATGGTCCGTGCAACGACCTTCCGGAACCATTCTTCGGTGAATTCCATCAGGCGCTCATAATTCATGTAGGCCCAATAAAATTCCATGCTCGTGAATTCCTGCATATGCTCCGCACTGGTACCTTCGTTGCGAAATTGCTTTCCGATTTCATACACCTTCTCAAAACCCCCGATCACCAGTTTTTTGAGGGCGATTTCCGGTGCGATACGCAGCTGGCAATCGAGATCGAGGGCGTTGTGGCGCGTGTGGAACGGCTTCGCCAGCGCACCCGTCGCTATTGTATCGATGATCGGGGTTTCGACTTCCATAAAACCGCTTTCCTCCATGAAGCGTCGGATGCCGGAGAGGAGTCGACTGCGCATGCGGAACCGCTCGCTCGCTTCCGGATCGATGATGAGTTGGAGAAACCGATCGCGATATTGGTTCTCCACCTCCATGGGGGTGCCGATTTCCGGGACGCTTCGGAGGACTTTTCCCAGCAGCACGAGTTCTTGCGCATGGATGGTGGGCTCGCCCATCCTCGTCGCGAACGCGGTGCCTCGTACTCCCAGAAAATCCCCGCGGTCGAGGTTCCGGTAGATCGTTCGTTGGATGCCCTGTAGTTTGTCGTGGGCAACGTACACCTGCACGCGGCCCGTTTGCTCCATGAGGTCGATGAACGCGCTGCGCTTGTGTTCGCGGATATTCGCGATGCGGCCCGCAGAGCTGTGAACGGTATCGAGGGGTGTGTGCGTGTCTCGGGCCTCAACGAGCTCATCTTTCATCGCTTTCAATTCCTCGGCCGAAAGCGTCCGGTCGAACCTGTCCGGAGTCACATGCACGCCAGCTTCGGCAAGGACTTTGCGCTTCCTGTAATATTCTCCGAATTGGTTGTCAAAACGCGCATCGATCTGGTCCGAGATGTTGATGTTACCGATGTTCTTCATAGGTGGATTGGTGTAGTGAAAATCAATCGGTGCTTCCGGCTTCGTCTCTCTTGTGCCACAAATCATCGCGTTCGAAACGGATGTACTGCGGTGGTGTTACATTGAACGGAAGCGCTCCTATTTTTTCGAGTGCCTGCTGCAGAGTGTTTTCGTCCGTATTTTCCACGGTGATGTAAAACGGCAGATTATTTTGAGCGGCATCGAAATACGGAAGCTGAATGATGGAATTCAGGTTGATGTCGAAATCCTGCAATATCTTCGTCATATCGTGGATGATTCCCACCTGATCACGGATGATGAAGCGGATGTAAAAGGTGTGCTTGGTGACATCGGCCCGGTTTTCCGCTTTGTTGACCGGTCGCCCGAAAGGTGACATGTAGCCTTGGTTGCCGAAACGTGCGATGTGGATGATGTCCGAAAGCACCGCGGAAGCGGTCGGTTTCCCGCCGGCACCCTCCCCTTGGTAAAAATTTCCCTGCCGGTTGAGGTTGCTCTTGACCTGCACCGCATTCAAATTCGCCGGCACCTGGCCGATGGGAGATGTGGCTAAGACCAGCTCGGGTCCGACCCGGGCGATGATGTCGCTATTCACCTGCTCGGCACGCGCCACAAGCTTGATGGCCATCGACGGGTTCATCGATTTCGCGTGCTCGATGTCCTGGGACGATACACCGGTGATTCCCCGCGTGGGGATTTGGTCTGGCGGGATGTGCTTCCCGAAGGCGTATGCGATCAGGAGGGAAAGTTTCCGGCAGGCATCGCGACCAAGGACGTCGCTCGAAGGGTCTATTTCCGCATATCCCTTTCTTTGCGCCAGGGCAAGGCAGTCTTCGTACGACGCCCTTCTTTCTTCCATCTGTGTGAGGATGAAGTTCGTCGTTCCATTGATGATTCCGCACAATTCATAGGGCTGCTCGGAAGAGGTACCCGATGACAGCGCATGAAGGATTGGCACGCCTCCGGCTACCGCCGCTTCAAGACGGATTTGGACATTCCTCTCTTTTGCTTTTTGCAAAATTTCCGGCCAATGAGCCGCGAACAAATCCTTGTTGGCGGAGACGACGTGCTTGCCTGCGTCCAACGCCCTTTCGATCGCTTGTCGGGCTGCATCGATCCCTCCCATCAATTCACACACTAAGTCGATCTCCGGGTCGGCAAAAATCTCTTCGAGCGAACGGTACAGTTGCGGATTTTTTTGGAAAACATCTCCCCCGTTTTCGGGCACGCGGCGATGAATGGCTGCAAGCTTTAGCGGCTTCCCCGCCCTCTCTTCCAAATGGACCTCATCGTTTTGCAGGGATCGGATCACTTCGGAACCCACGTTTCCCTGGCCGAGGACAGCTACGAAGAATGGTTTTGGCTTATTCATAGGAGGAGTATGTTCCTGTAGTCCACAGGATAAGTCAAGAATAAACTACATGTGGAGGCTCATGTCCTGCTTTTCGGCATGGATGACGTAAAAAGGGAATGCGGTGGAGGGCAAAAGTCATCGATCGTCGCAAGCTGCTCCTCCGTGCAATTCCCACGGTCGATCCAGCCTTCGTCGACTCCTTTTTGCGTGAGCAGTTGGAGATGAATGTGATGGAACCAATGTCCATTGGAATCCATGTCCCCGATGCGAGCGAATACTTCGCCTTTCGGGATGCACGCTCCTACCCCCGGCTGGGACGCCGGTTCCGTATGGCCGTAAAAGCTGTAGAAGGGATCTTGGTTTTCGCGTTTGTGTTGCAGCACCACGTAGCCTCCGTAATTCCCCACACCTGCTTCGTATCCCGAACGGAAGACGATGCCTTCGATAGGAGCATGGATGGGCTTGCCCGCAGGTGCGGTGACATCCAGCGCGAGATGGTAGAACCGTTTTTCGCCACTCTGAGGAAAGTACCCCAGAAAAATCGATCGGTATTCCCTGAATCCCCCCAATCCCCATTTCTTCTTGGAGAGGCATTCTCTTTCGATGTATTGCTGGAGCAGTATTTGGTTGGTGAGCAGCGAGCGGTCCAGCGGCGAATGATCGCTCAGATCCAAGATGAACGGCTCCCCTTTGCTGCGCTCCCCGAGGAGCGGATACGGGTCTTGCATCATCAAATCGATGAACGATCGGACGGACGATCGGACCGTCTGTTGCCGGTGATCCGGCCCGCGGCGGGAGGCAAGCTGCGTTTGTGGATCGCGTTCTCTGAAAGACGGCAATGAATTGCTCATAGTGGTGAGAGGGAATCAGTAACGAAAAAGGAGATATGGCGACGGGAAAATCGATTCGATGTACTTGAGCATTTCTGCGTCGGCATAGCCTTGGAATGCATGTCCTTCGCGAAAAGATTTCTCCGTATGGATTTGCAAATGCACGTGCGCAAACCATCCGCCCGCATCGCGTCCTTCACCCAATGCGGCGAACACTTGCCCCTTGTGCAGCACGTCGCCGGCTTTGACGGCATGGTTGGTGGAAAGATGGCCGTACATCGAATAGAAAGGCTCAGGTTCCGCATGTTTCAGGATGACGTACCCGCCGTAGTTTCCCTGGCCCGCCTCGAAGCCGGCCTCAAACACGACCGCGTCGAGCGGCGCATGGAGGGCCGTGCCGGGAAGGCCGGTGACGTCCAACCCCGCGTGGTACACCCTTCCTTCCCTCACCATCTGGGGGTAGTGACGCAGAAGCGTGGCTCGTTCTTCGAGATACCGCCCGACACCCCATTGTTTCTTGTTCCTCTTCAGCTCGCATGCAATCGCAGATTGGAACGCGTCGTAATCGAGCGTGTTGTAGTCCCCAATATTCGGGTTCGCGGACGAAAAATCGAAAATATGGGGTTCGCCCGCGAGGGTATCCCCGAAGAGGGGATGGATGTCCGTGCCGTGCTTAAGAATGCTGATGGGATACACCGTTGAGGAGGGTAAGCTGGTTGACGTCTATTGTGTCCAGGTGGGGATAAATATTGCAAATGTAATGGCGCAGGCCGGCGACAAGCAAAGGCAGCTTCGCGGCCTGGTAATTCCTGTACCGCAGATGTTGCGGACGGTCATGCGGATACACCGGTGTTCCCGACACAAAAGAAATTTGCGGGCCGTCATCGATCACTTCATTGATGAAATGCAGTGTTGCGCCGGTGCGCGCATGCCCGTCGGCCCGTGCGCGGTCAATGGCATCTTGCGTCGGAGTAGGGCCGCGGAAACAATATGGATCGCCTGTCTGTGTGATCGCCGGATGGATGTTGAGCACCTTCCCGAATTTTCGGTATCCGTTCTGGATCATATACGCGATACGGGCCATGTAGTGGTCTGAAATAAGAACGTCTGTATTCCTTTGTTTCATAAGCTGCAACACCTGCTGCTCAAATTTCTCTTTCCTGCACGCGCGGTTGTCGGTGTCGCCCAGAGGCAAAGAACGGAAATCGGATGGGATCCAGTGGGTCATATCCGCTCCCGCAACTTCTTCCCCGTGTACATCGCGGAGAGCCAGAGGATGCACCCATCGTTTGTCGGCGTTCGGATAGGCCGAATACGCACTTTGCTTCATATCTCTTTCCAAATCATCCGTGATGACGCCGGTCAACCGAAGTATGCCGTGCAATTTGCCTCCTTCGCGGGTCTCTTCAATCAGCCGTTCGATGGTACCTTCCATGTATCGGTCACCTTCCGGGGTTTCGATGACCCCACCATTCTGGTCGCACGAACCGACATCGCGGATGGACGTGAGTATCATCGCGCTCACTGGCTGGGAGGGAGGTGGCGACTTCCGCCCGACGCGCGGATCACCGTAGTACTGGATATGGTCTTCGAGAGATAGATGCCTCATCGTTGAAGGGGGGAATGGGATAATTGAATCGCTTGAAGGATGTCGGCGCGAAAGCGCTCCTGGATACGCCGGTACTCCATGTCATCCATGCTGATAAAAACATCGTGGAGCATCTGGATGGCGCAGTCCCTGTCTTCTTCATCGATGAGGAACGTCATCACAGATTCGTTCAATCCCTGCGTGATGAAGCGGATGTCCACTCCGGCCAATTCCAGCGCGGTCGTCGCTTTCGCGGCCTGTCCCGGCCTGCCCATGTTGTTTCCAAGGCAATAGACCAACGAGACGTTCTCCAAAACCTTCACCGTGTCGGAGCCGGAAATCCCGTGCGCAGACTGCAAATGTTGCATGAGCCCGGTCCGCAGGGCATCCGAATACTCACCCTCATGGAACGTGAAGGAGACGGTCCCTTCACTGGTCGCGATGTGCTGGATCGCCGCCCCGTGTGCATGGAACCACCGCATTATGTCGGCTTCGAATTCGGGGTTGCCGATGAGGGCTGAATCGGAAATTTGCAGCGCGAAGGGGACTTTTTTCCCCGCAATAATCTCCACACCATTCGGTTCGGCGGTAAAATCCTGGATGAGAGTGGTGTTCTCGGCTGCTGGCGGCTCTTCGGGGTTCATCACGACGATGTTGATGCCTTTGCGGGAAAGGATATCGAGTGCTTCGGAATGCAGCGCCCCGCCCTTGGCTCCGCGAACGTCCCCGAAAAGCTCGCGTGCCAGGAAATGGGTCATGCGCCGGATAGGTTTCGCTTCCGGAATCCTTTTGGGGTCCGCGCTCATCAAGGGGAATTCTTTTTCGACGAGATACACGGTATTGGGGAATTCGTTGTGCGCGGCATCGGCGAGAAGCGCGCCCGTTTTGTCGCTGTATCCACGCTTGGTACCCAGAATGGGGAGATATCCCCCCGTCACCGCGACCATGCCCGGCCGCAAGACGTTCGCAATTCTTTTCTGCAGCAGCGTCCGCATATGGTTGACCGCGTCGGAAGCGTCGTTCCCGCGATCAAGGTTACGGTAAATATTCTGGTAGGCGTGTTCGATATGCAAATTTGCGACGGGTATGCCCCGTGCTTGGAAGTAAATCGAGTACAGTTCTCGGGCAAGGCTCTCACCGATACCGGTGACAGACGTGTATTCGTCGTCACTGTGCATGATCCAATCGACGCCAGCAGGGGAAACGGCCAAAGGGTCGCGCCATCGGCGAACCTTGTTCAGCAGCGATCGGGGGCGGTCTTCGCCATCGAGATGCGCGGCGACGCACGCATGCAGCAAGGCCGCAGTTTCTCCGTTGTTTGCGAGATCGTCGTCTTGGCCGATTTCGGTATCCAAGAGCCGGTGCAAAAAGGCGCCCGTCGTTTTCACGACGCTCTCTGCGTGCGAAAGGGATGCCTTGTCTCCTTTGCGAAGCAGTTGAGCAACGGCGATGAGGTGTGATGTGGCATTGAACCCCGGTTTGGCTTTGCCCGTTTCTTGGGTGAGGACATCGGGATGGGAAAGGTCGGAATATTGCGAATCGACGCTTCTCATCGCGGAAAAAGCCCATATCTGCCTTTTCCCTTTCCGGAGCCTATCCAGCGCATTGGCCGCGTTCATGCGCAGTTTTCCCGCGTTGTCGCCCCCGACTTTCGTCACGTATGTGTCGGAGGTTTCGAGAGCTTCGTAGCCGTTGGTGGGTGCATCGCGATATTCCATATATGAAAGAAAGCCCTTCCTGCGGAGGGGTGGGAGCGACTATCGGATGTATGGTCCTGCGCTCAATTCCCTCCGTGATAGGGGGTCTTCGTCTGCTTCTTGGACTTGGTGCCGACGAGGGTGGATGGAGCGATCACTCGCAAGTAAATTACAGTACTGAATGTCAGCATGTCAATAGCCGTGCACCCTTGTCAACTCGTCCCAGAATCTATGTAAAGATTGGGCATTCCCTTTGCGGAGTTCATCCACCGGCACGGCACCGTTCAATGCCGTGATCGGTGACCGAAGCCATGCAGAGGCCTCTGGTACGGATTGATCATATAAGGAGAGTGTTTTATCCAAAAATGAGCGCACGTCCCCCGAGAGGCTCTCCGGTGCCGCCTGAAAAAGTTCTGCACTTAATTTGGTGATCCCCGTAGAGGAGTCGCTCTCCTGTGGGTATTCGTTGGATGGGGAATTTTTCATGAGGCAAAATTGGAACACAGAGAGAAAATGATATTGTACAATAAATCGCAATGCAAGCGTTTTTCCTGCATCGCGGTCGTATTATTCCCCTTCATTGTGGTCCCGCATTTCGTCGGGAGATCCACGACACGTTTTCCGGTCTGCATTGAAGGTCTTCCATGCTGCTTTCTTTCCTTCTTTGAAGGTCTTCTCGGCAGTTTTTCTCGAAGACTTGAATGCTTTCCATGCAGCCTCGAGGGCTTTTTTGCGCTCTTTGCGGTCCTCCATGCCCCATGCGGAAACGAGGGCGTCGCGACGGGTGGTGAACGCTTGCGTCATTGACGCTGAGAACGTTGCGAAGGCGGAAAGGACGGCATCATCGCGTTTCCCAATAATTCCCTGTACGCACGCGAGGTCGATCGTCTTCTTATTTTTCTTTTCACTATTACTGCTCGCACTTGAAGACGAAGAAGAGGAGTTATCTTCATCTGCGATTGCGACTCCCGCGAGAAGGAATGTCGCGAGAAGTGTGGAGGCGGCAAAGGTGCGGGTGGTCATAAGGAAAAATGGGAAAACATCTCATTCTCTTCAAAAGCGATGATACCCGTCAAGCAAGAGTTCTATGCAGCATGTCTTATTACAACATGGTTCTTTGAATGGGCTCATCGCCGAAGCGAGCTTTCTCTGCCTCCCAACGACTGTTGAATGTCATTCCCATGGCAACTTTTGATGGTACCCCATCTCGTCTCAGAATGCACGCATCTGCTAAGCTTTTTTTGCATGCTTCCCAAAGCCTACGATCCGGCATCTACAGAAGATCGTATCTACGATCTTTGGGAAAAGTCGGGGGCGTTCACGGCAGATGCTTCGAGCATGAAGGAACCCTTCACGATCAGTATGCCTCCGCCGAACGCGACGGGACATCTGCACCTCGGGCATGCCGTCATGCTTGCGATTGAGGATATTTTCATCCGGTTCGCGCGTATGCGCGGGAAGGAGGCGCTCTGGGTGCCGGGAACGGATCATGCGTCCATTGCGACGGAGAGCGTCGTGATTCGCGAGATTCAGAAGGCGGAGAAGATCCCTGATCCCCGGGCGAAACTCGGGCGGGAGGAACTTCTGCGGCGCATTGCAGATTATGTGGAGAAGAGTCGCGGCACGATCCGCTCTCAGATCCGGAAGATGGGGGCGAGCTGCGATTGGTCGCGCGAGCGCTACACGCTCGACCCCACGCTCTGTCGCTCCGTAAACGAGGTCTTCGTCCGCATGTGCCGAGACGGCCTCATCTACCGCGGGCGCCGCATCGTGAACTGGGATCCGAAGATGCAGACGACGGTTTCCGATGACGAGATCGAGCGGGTGGAGGAGCGTGCGCAGTTCTTTACGTTCCAGTACGGGCCATTTCAGATTTCGACTTCACGCCCCGAGACGAAGTTTGGCGACAAATACGTCGTCATGCACCCCGATGACGAGCGCTACAGGAAGTATCAGCATGGGGACACCTTCGTCTGCGAGTGGATCAACGGGCCGATCAAGGCCACCATTATTAAGGATAAGGTGGTGGATCCTCAGTTCGGCACGGGCGTCATGACGATTACCCCGTGGCATGACGCGGTGGACTTCGAGATTGCGGAGCGTCACTCTCTCGAGAAGGAACAAATCATCGGTTTTGACGGGAGACTCCTCCATAGCGCCGGACAGTTTGCCGGCATGCCGATTGCGGACGCACGACCGAAGATTGTGGAGTTCCTGAAGCAAAAAGGTCTCCTTGTCAGTATCGCCGAAGACTACGTGCATAGCATTGCCCGCAATTACCGGGGAGGCGGTCTCATCGAGCCGCAGATCAAGGAGCAGTGGTTCGTCGACATCTCCACGCGCGTCGTTCCATGGCGAGGGGAGAAGATGAGCCTCAAAGAAATTCTGCAGGAAGTTGTGAGAAGTGGGGAGATCCGCTTTATGCCGAAGCATTCCGAAAAGGAGTATTTCCATTGGATCGATCATCTGCGTGACTGGTGCATTTCCCGGCAAATTTGGTGGGGGCATCGCGTGCCTGTCTGGTGCAAGCAAGGGGACTGCTGCGTTGAGGTGCACGTGGGAACGCACCCGCCGGAAGGGAAAGATTGGGAGCAGGATCCGGACACGCTCGATACGTGGTTCAGTGCCGCTCTCTGGACATGGAGCACGCTCGTGGATCCGAAGGTCGCGAAAGACTCATCCCTCTCGCTCGAGGAGATGCTCCAGAAGAGTCCGGATTTCCAGAAGTTCCATCCGACGAACGTTCTCGAAACGGGACGCGACATTCTCTTCTTCTGGGTTGCGCGCATGATCCTCATGACGACGTATGCGACGGGCCAGATCCCGTTTAATACTGTGTACCTCCACGGCATGGTACTCACGCGCGATGGGAAGAAGATGAGCAAATCGGATCCAGCGTCCACAATCGATCCTCTCGTTGTGATCAAAAAGTACGGCGCCGATGCGCTCCGGCTTTCCATGATCGTCGGCCAAAGTCCCGGCAATGACTTCCGTTTATATGAAGAGAAAATTGCGGGATACCGGAACTTCGTGAATAAGCTCTGGAATGCGACGCGGTTTGTGCTTCTTGAGTGTGAGAAAGCGGGCGTTGAGCCGGGAAAATTGAAAATTGAAAATGGAGAATTGAAAATGATGGAATTATCTCTTTCGGATCGAGCATTGCTTCACGGATTACGGGAGCTGATCGAAAATGTCACGAAGGGTGTGGAGAGCTATCGTTTGAGTGAAGTGGGGGAGAATATCTATAACTTTGTCTGGGATTTCTTCTGTGATTGGTATGTGGAGCTGAGCAAGGAGGGCAAGGAAGAAAAAGAAGGCAAAGAGGTTCGATTGAATGTTCTCATTCATGCCATGAGGATTCTCCTCCGGCTCCTTCATCCATATATCCCCTTTGTCACCGAGGAACTCTGGGGTTCCTTTAAGCCGCAAGGCGCAGGAATGTTGATAAAAGAAGAATGGCCGTCTGTCGATTCCTCGCTTCGTGATGAAAGTGCATGGAGAGAACTTCAGATCGTTATTGAAGTCATACGCTCTATTCGGGCATTGCGCAGCGACTATGATGTGGAACCCGGGAAACAGATCGCCGCAGTGCTCGTGGCAAAAGGAGAGACGAGCGCACTTCTCGAACGTGAGCAGGCGCATATTCGCCGCCTCGCGCGCATCGAACATCTTACGATTCAAGATAAAAAATATGAGGGAGGCCGTGCAGCCAGTGCGTTCACTACGAACGTCGATATTCATCTTCCGCTCGACAATCTCATTGACGCCGCGAAGGAACGTGCACGACTCATGAAGAAACAGGCTTCACTGCAGAAATTCCTTCGATCGCTTGAGGCAAAGTTGAACGATGCCGCATTCGCCCGTAATGCGCCTCCAGAAGTCGTCGAGAAGGAGCGAGCAAAAGAGAAAGAGGCTCGCGAGAAGCTGGCGAAGATTGAGGAGCGATTGAAGGGACTGGAATAGGAATGTGATGAGAAAATCAGCGTGGCCCTCCGTGGCCGCGCTGTGTTACGGTAAAGGCATGTCCTCCGTTCTCTTTCTCGAAGTCGACGCCGAAGATGCATCGGTGATTCGGGAGCGCTTGCCGGATGCGCGTGTGATCGATCATGCGCTTTCGGGCGATGAGCTTATAAGCGCTTGTAAAGATGTGGAGATCATTTCGACGTTTATCTATTCTCCCTTCCCACGGGCGATCATCGGGAAGTTTCCAAAGCTCAAGCTCCTCTGCACGCGATCCGTGGGCTATAACCACATCGATCTGGATGCCTGCAGGGAACGGGGGATCACGGTGTGCAATGTTCCAGACTACGGTTCCCATGTGATCGCGGAGCATGTCTTCGCGCTTCTCCTCTCCACCTTGCGTCACATTCCGGAGGCGGACAAACGTGTCGAGGGAGGGGAGTTTGATTACCACGGGCTGCGTGGCATGGCACTGCGGGGGAAAACCATTGGCATCATCGGAACGGGGAAGATCGGAGAGCGAGCCGCGCGCATCGCGCATGGGTTTGGAATGAGAATTCTTGGATTCGATAAGTGTCGGAAGGAAACGCTGGAGCGGGATCATGGCGTGCGATATGTCCCGCTCAACGAACTTCTCGAAGAGAGCGATATCGTGACGCTGCATCTCCCTTCGATAGCGGAAACGCACCATGTCATTGACGATGTTGCGCTGCACCGCATGAAGAAAGGGGCGATCCTCGTGAATACCGCGAGAGGTGAGCTCATCGATACCCCTGCGCTCGTTGCTGCGCTGAAGGGTGGGAAGATCCGGTACGCACTCCTCGATGTGCTGGAGCACGAGAAGAATTTTGAAGAAAACCGTGAACTGATTTCTTTCCCGAATGTCGTCACCACTCCGCATATTGCTTTCTACGCCGATGACAGCATGCGGAATATGTACACGGACTGCTTCGAATCGATCGCCCAGTTCCAGCGCGGGGAAATCCCGGCGCACATCGTGCAGCCACAGAAAGTGGTTTGCGATATGCCGGGGGTGAATGGCAGGAAGAAATAGGGAAGGGAGTTTACACAGATATAATTTCATGTTATAATATCAAAGAACACTCACATCCTTCATGCTCACACTTTCTCGCGACGGGGCGGGCATTCCTGCGGACTGGCTTGGGGTGGATATGCATGTCCATAGCGCCGCTTCGGATGGCCTTCCTTGCGTCGATACGATTCTCGAGCGGGCAAAAAGGCGAGGGATCGGCGTCGCGATCACGGATCACAATACGATCGCGGGATCCATTGAAGCGTGTGAGAAGGCGAACGATGTTGTCGTTGTCCCGGGCATCGAGGTTTCCTCGGATCAGAATGTGCACATGCTCGTGTATTTCCGTCGCCCCTCGGAACTCGAATCTTTTTTTCTGAGAGTCATTGAGCCTCATTGCCGCTCGCATCTCTTCTGCAAAGGAATTCATTTGCCAGCGACGGACATTCTTGCCTCGGCAAAAGAGCTTTCCGGGTTCTCCGCCCTCGCTCATCCGTACGGCAACGGGCGTTTTCACTGCATTGCGGATGAGATGCGGACGGAGATTCTCGCGCTTCTCGATGGCATCGAAATCTGCAATGGCGTCCAGAGTCATCGCCGGAACGACAAAGCGAATCTTCTCGCGCAGCTCACGAAGCTCCTCCGCATCGGCGGCTCCGATGCGCACGTTGCCTGCGCCTGCGGACATGTCTGCACCTATGCGCCCGGTCACGATGCGCCGTCTTTCCTCGATGCCGTCGGGCGCGGGACAAGCGCGGTGCTCTCGTATCCTTTCTCGATCAAAGAGGCACTCGAAGATGGGATGACGATCGCGATGCGGTATCTTTGGCATGCGATGCATCGGCAGAAGGTGTGGATTTAGAGAATCGGCGAGAGCACCCGCACCACATTCTCAATCACTCTGTCTCGTACGGGTCGTTCCGCAAACACCGCAGCGGTGATTTCGCGACAGCTTTTGAGATTCTTCCGGAAGTTCTCCTCGAGGATGGCGACGGCGTCCTTCGAGTACACGTTGATATTCACCTCGAAGTTGAGCCTGAAACTGCGGATATCCATGTTGGCGGTCCCGATACTGGCCCAGGAGCCATCCACCACAATTTCCTTTCCGTGGAGGAATCCCGGCAGATATTCATAGATACGGACGCCGTTTTCCAGGAGGTCTTCGTAGTAGGAACGGCCTGCGTACCACACGACCCACTCATGCGGGTTCGGCATGCGTGCCGGAACCATCAGTTCCACCGCGACTCCCCGGAGCGCCGCTGTCCGCAGCGCGACGAGGAGTGCTTGATCGGGGATGAAGTACGGCGTCACGATGCGAACGGATTTCTGGGCGGCATGGATCGCCGCGCAGATCATCTCGTGCAGCATCGGGGTCGGCTCATCCGGACCGCTTTCGACAACCTGAGCGAGCGTTCCGCCGCACCGAACGGGTACCGGGAAATACCTATGCTCCGCGAGATTTTCTCCTGTTGCGAAGAACCAGTCTCCCGCAAACACTTCCTGTAACTGCTCGACGACCGGTCCTTCGCAGGCGATTTGCTCATCGTAGAAGTCGAGCGAGCGCTGCCGCTCCCGGTATTCATCCCCGATATTGAGACTGCCGATGAATGCGGTTGTCCCATCAAACACAGAGATCTTTCGGTGATTCCGGAAATTCCAGTGCCAGGGGCGTCCCAGGAATGTCACGGGGAGATAGTGCGCAAAGTGAGCTCCGGCTTTCCTGAGGGGTTGAATGAAGACATCGCCGATCGCCCAGGAGCCCACCCCGTCGACAAGGAGCCGCACGATCACGCCGCGCTTCGCGGCGGCGATGAGATGATCGCGCACGGCCTTTCCCGTTGCGTCGCGCCGGAAAATATAATACTCCATGTGGATGGAATCCTGTGCCTGATCGATCGCCTGAAGGAGCTTTGTGAACACGGCGGCGGGATCCGTGAGGAGTTCGATGCGATTGCCGTGCGTGACGGCAAAGGCGGAAAGACCTTCCGTCATCTTCACGAGATCGTGCTGCACGCGTTCCCGGAGTTCATACTCGGGGACAATGTGGGTTCGGATGAGCGTGCGTTCTATCTCCCGGAGCTGTTCCGCGATTTTGCGGTTGCTGCGCCTTCGCATCTGCACCTTCCGCTCGATGCGGCCAAACCCGAACCAGAGGTAGAAGAGAATCCCGAAGATCGGGATGAAGATGATCGTGAGGATCCATGCGAGCGTTGCGGTCGGCTCCTTCCGTTGCATGATGACGAGCACGATGAGCGCGAGGCCGACAGCGTACGTGAGGAGGGAGAGAGCGAGGAGCATGGCGGATAGGTTACAGGTGTCAGGTATCAGGCTTCTCATGTCATTATTGGCATTCCCAAGATCAATGTGAGCAGGAGCAGGATGACGGGTTGATGCACGAAATAGAGGAGCAGTGCTCGCTGTCCGCAGGCGAGGAGAAGCGGGGGATATGGAATTTTTTCAAGGAATTCGATGCAGGGATGCCTTTTCGGGCTATAGAGAGTGAAGCCTATGGCTATGCCGAGAAGCATCACGCCGAACCAGGGGACGAGAGGGTAATAATCGAGGGAGGAGAAGCCGGGCGCCGGGAAGCCGAGGGGAAATAAAAAAGGGTGTAGGGGCGCCCCGGAGGGGCGCCCAATCCGGGTACCGATAAGGATGAGGATCCCCGGAAGGGCATTCCATTTCTTGAAAGGAGTAAAGAGCGGGAGGAGCAGCGTGCTCACGCCGATGAAGTGCAGCACGCCGAATTTGATGTAAAAGTTTGGGGAAAAAAGGTAGGTGATGATCGTCAGGATCATTCCTCCTGCGAAAATGAGCAGTCCGCGGCGAACGTATTTGGAGTAGAGTTTCCAAAAAGCCAAATGCCAACTGCTAAAAGCTAATTGTCGCGAAGCACGTTCCCACGAAATCACAAAGCAAATCCCGATGAGGAGGAAAAATGTCGTTGCGGTAACGTTCACGAGCGTCATCCAAGCGTCTTCTGTCACAGGAATGTCCCACTCGTAGAAGTATGCGAGATCGAATGCGACATGATACAGCACCATGAGGATCACGGCGATGCCGCGCAAAGCGTCGAGCTCGGGATAGCGGTCGTCGGGCATCGTTCCTCATTGTAGAGACGTGCCGGCGGCACGTCTCTACTCGACAGGCGCGACGCACGGCACCTCCGGATCCGCAAGACAATTTTCTGCCGGCGGATCGCCGCGCTCGGGGCAGGTGCGCGAATAGAGACAGGCATCATCAGTCATTTCTTTCAGTTGCTCCTTGATCCGGAGTTCGCTCACGGGATCAGAGCCCTGATAGGTGAGCAGAATCTTTTCGAGATCCCCGAAAACGTGGTTCGGCTCCATGGGTTGCTCGATCCCGTTCACGAACATTCTCCAGCGGTACCCCCGCTGCGGACAGACGGCGATTCCCGTATCGAGATCCATGCACTCTTCGCTCATCCGGAAACCGAGGGAGGAGAGAAATTCCCCGAGCGTGAGGCCCGGTGTATGGGAATGGATGACATGGCCGATGCCGTCATGCAGATGGAGGTACTTGTGATGGTATTCGTCCTCTTCGTCATGGGAGGTTTCGTCCGTGGAAACCCCCGACATGTATTTCGCATTCGTGAAATCCACCTGTCTTCCCTCGATCCATACTGCGAGATCCATGTGGATGTGATTTGGATCGGGATTGACCGCGGGTTCTCTCGGTATAAAGAAGTTGCAGGCGGTGAGGAGAACGAGGGTGAAGGGGATGGCGCGCAACAAGCGAGACATGCGCACACTGTAGCACGTTCAGTGCCGCGAAAACCCCTGACGCTCCTGAAATATCGTATGCACGGAGTTTTGGAGCTTCCCTGCCTGGAGCTGTATTTCCATGAGATTCTCCATTCTTCTCCTCACGGAATTTTCCGGGAAGACGGCCTCGGGGAGACTGGAGCCATGTTGTCGCGCGCTCATGAGATGCGCCGCGACGTCAATGCATCGCAGGACTTCGGATATTTGTTGCGCAATG
>CAYIRQ010000017.1:0-16461 GCA_964365905.1 uncultured Candidatus Peribacteria bacterium | reverse complement strand
CAGCTTCCAGGGAAACCCCTAAAAGATCAAGTTATTTTTGCGAGTTTCCTAACCCACAAAACGAACAATATTCTTGTTCGTTACAGATTGGCTTCTGCAGAGTCAGTGAGCAGTTGCCTGAACTATTACTGGCTTGAGCTTCTTGAAGCAAAGATGGAACAGGTGTGTGTCGAACAGTACGCACAAGAGAGCGGCAAGGAGGAACGGCATTCTCTACGCCATGTCCGACCGGGCGAAAATTCGTCATCAACTCTCCTCTTCGCAGCGGAAGAAGAATCGGAAGCACTCCTCCATCCGCTCCAGGGTGGAGCATCCGTTCCACGTGATCAAGAATCTCTGGCATTTCACGAAGGTGCGGTACCGTGGGCTTGCGAAGAATGATCTTCAATTGAACGCACTCTTCGCGCTCTGCAATCTCTATCTCGTAAGGAAACGTCTCCTCGCGGCGAGCGGCACGCTCGCCGCGTAGGGTCACTGTGCCTGCGCAGAGGAACGACAAGAAAAGCGCACAGGACAGCCCCGCGCAACATAAAAAAAGACTCCCCGGAGATCAGGAGGAGGCAGATTGAGGATTGTTCAGATGTTCCCTAGTTGCATTGCTGTGACTGTATCATGGGTGTTGTACAAACTCCACGAGTTTCTTCCATGTTCCCTCATCCCCTAAAAGATCGTCATGCCCCTGCTCCGGCAGCACGAGGAGTTCCTTTGGCCCACCCCACGCTTCCGCAATCCGTTTCGCATGTTCCTTGCTGATCTCTCCGTCTTTCTCGCCTGCGACGATGAGCACCGGTTGGGCAAGGGCTGGGGCTAGGGCAAGAGTATCAAGTTTATACTGAAGAAGAAGAGAAACAGGAACGAAGGGAAAAAGATTTTTCGCGATCTCGGTTGTACTTGTGAAGGGTGCAAACAGAATAATCTTGGAAACTGGTCTCACGGAGGCAAGATGTGCTGCGACGCCGGTCCCGAGACTGTAGCCCCATGCAATGATATGACGCGCATCCACGGAGGGATGCGCTGCGGCTGCATCGAAGAGTTTCACAGCATCCGCTTTCATTGTTTCAGCGCTCGGTTTTCCCTCACTGAGTCCATATCCGCGGTAATCCACGAGGAGGATGTGCACACCCGCATCACGCAAAGGATCGAGCAGGTATGCCATGAGATCGAGGCGCATGGCGTTCCCACCGAAGAAAATGATTGTCGATCGAGGTTGGGGTTCGGATTCGGGTTCGGATTGCGCGGGGAAAAACCATCCCTGGAGATGTACTCCTTCTTCATTCGTACGAATCGTGACGTAATCGCCGTGGAGTTCCTCCGCGACCTCCTGCCAGCGCTCTTCCGTCATCTTCTCGGGAAAGAAAATGAGCCGATCCTGGAAGATCGTGAGGAATGCGAGGAAGGAGAGATAGATCGCAAGGAGCAGGGCAATGAAGCTCCAGGAAGGGATAAAGTGGCGGAGGGAAAGCATTATTCGGTATTGTACAACTTTGTATGAGGAAACGCGCAGATCGATTTGCTTTCACCCGTCTCCGCCCCGCATGCGCGAGGCTTCGCCGAGGTTTCACCCTCATCGAGCTCCTTCTCGCGATCAGCATCATCGGAGGACTCTCCGCGATCACGATCGCTGCCATCAACCCCTCGCGCCAATTTGCTCAATCGAGGAACGCGCAGAGGCACAGTGACGTGAAGGCGCTGCTCGATGCCATGCAGCAACGAATGCTCGATGAAGGTTCCCTTCCCGGTCCCATCGATACGACCTGGCGCTTACTGGGGACGGATACTGCGGGCTGTTCCCTGACGTGCGGGCAGGGGGGGACGATCCAAGTGACCTTGAATCCTGCGGCGGATAGCACGCTCTCGCAGGCCGCGCCCGCGACGAATTACGGTGCCATCGTGCAAATTCAGGAATATCCCTGGTCTCCGAGCTGGTCGAAGCGCGGTCTCATCCATTTTGATCTCACAGCGCTTCCGGGAAACGCGCTGGTGGGTTCTGCGATCCTTCGTCTTCATGAAGCGCAGGCATATGGCGTTGGGACGCAAACAGTCGCCCTCCATCGCATGGCGCAAAACTGGACAGAGCCCGGTGTCACGTGGAATCGTTATGATGGTACCAGCAATTGGATTGCCCTTGGAGGGGACTTTTCGTCAACTGCAACCGCGACGACGAATATCTCATGGACGGGTGCGGTGAAATGGGACACGTGGAACGTCCAGAGTGACGTTCAAAATTTTCTGAGCGGGACGCAACAAAACTACGGGTGGCTCATCAAGGATAACGTCGAAAATGCCTCCCAGGCGTATTGGTACTTTGATTCCCGCGAGGCTGCAACGAACCGCCCGCAACTTGTCATCGATTACTCCGTGACTGGAACCCAGGGCGGCGTCACGGCAGATGTGTGCATCGATCTCACCTCTGCGCTCGCCCCAACCTACATTCCTGCGATTCCAACGGATCCGCTGAATGGCAGCTCCCAAAAAACGCAGTATGCGGCGCGTGTGAATACCAATGGAAGACTCGAGGTGCGCGCATGTGGGGTGGAATTGGGGGAGGATATTATGGCGGCGCGGTAACGTGTCATGCCGAGTAGCCCCGCGACTGCGGGGCGTATCGAGGACATAGGCAGGGAGGAGGATAGGCAGGTAGGATATGGGAGTGCGGAGAGGCATTCTTTTCATTGGCACGCTTCTCGTTGTGAGGAGTTTCGCCTTCGCGCAGGAAGCACTGCCGTCATTTACCGATGTGCCGGAAACACGGGAGGAGTTCGGGGCGATTGAGGATCTCCGGGAACGCGGCATCATCGAAGGCAGGCCCGATGGCTCCTTTGGACCGGAGGACTTCGTGAATCGAGCGGAAGCAGTGACAATCGTGGTGCGAGCCGTTGCGAACGTCAAAAATCTTCCGACGCTTGGCAATTGCTTCCCCGATGTCCGGGGAAAGGACTGGTACGTCCGTCCCGTCTGCTATGCGAAAGATCTGGAATGGGTGGGAGGGTATCCAGATGGAACGTTTCAGCCGATACGGACAGTCTCCAAAGGGGAGTTTCTCAAAATTCTTTTGAATGCCTATGGGACCGATCTGGAGCTCCTCGCGACATTTGGGGAACCAGTCGCTCTGGATGCGCAGGATACGACCCAATGGTACTTCCCGTATCTCTCCTATGCGCTCGCAAGCTCCATGACGATTGTCGATCGTGATGGCAATCTGCATCCTGGGGCGTCACTGACGCGGGGTCAGGTTGCCCTTCTCATCCATCGCTTCCTTCTCTACCGTGAGGGACAGCGAAACGACACGTTGGTTGAAAATGCTTTGAGAGATGTAGAGCGTGCGCTGGATGCCCTCCCAAATCTCGATACAAAGGAAGCCATGCTTGCAACCGCGCGCGCGCGTCTCTTTGCGTGGGGGGCACTGGAACGAATGCCCGAAGAAGTTCTGATCCAAGCGACGATCAAAATCAGTGATGCGGCACGTGCGCTCACGCGGGCATTTCAAGCGCTCGAGGAGGGCCAGTCTTCCGATGCACTTCGTCTGACGCAAGAGGCATACAAACAGAGTGATGCGGCGGTTTCTGACAGCGCCTATGTGCAAGAACATGCGGATACCATCCGTGCTATGTCTCATCAGCTTGCGGAGAATATTCGCTCTCCTGCACCGGGCGAATGAAGAGTGCACGCTGGGTCATGGCGTTGCTTCCGGGAGTCTTCGCAATCGTGCTCTTCGGACAAACAATCGGACATCCGTTTTTTTACGATGATCTTGCATACGTCGAGCGACATCCCGTTGTCCGATCGGGCAATCTTTCATTCAGTGCCTTCCTGCAACCATTCAGTCCGGTTGCACCGGGGCTTTTTAGGCCGGTCACGATTCTGAGCTACGTGCTCGATGCAGGGATCGGTGGAATGCAGCCATGGATTTTCCACGCGAGCAATATTCTTCTCCATGCGGTCGCTTCTATCCTTGTATTTCTTCTCACGAGAAAATTACTGCAGCAGGACATTCCTGCACTTGCAGCATCCCTGCTTTTTGCCGTACATCCGGTACATACGGAAGCAGTCACATGGGTGAGTGGCAGGAGTGAACTGCTTGCGGCGATGTTTGTGCTTGTTGGTGTTTTATTCCATCTGCAAAGCGTAGGGGCGAGGCATGCCTTGCCCCTACAGCTGGGTTCTGCTTTGGCCTATTTCCTGGCACTCTCCTCCAAAGAGATTGCCGTCTCATTGCCGTTCGTTCTTGCATTGCTTCCCTTTATACACTCTCGAATTTCTCAAAAAGATCGTACGAACAGCATTCTCCTCCTCCTTTTTGTTTTCATTGCACTGAGTATCTATCTCTTGCTGCGCGTAGGTGCTCTCGGCAGCCTCACTATCCCACTTGCGCACACACGCACTGCCGGTCTGCCCACGCTCGACCGCTTACTCCTCATGCCTCCTGTCATCGCCCGATACATCCTCCTCATGGTGTTTCCTTGGGGGTTGCGATTGGAGTATGACTGGAGCTCCTTCCCATTTCTTATTACTGCCGGATCCATTCTCCTCATGATCCTTCTTCTTGGACTTGGATGGTGGCTTTTTCGCCGAGGGGAAAGAGTTGCCGCCTTCGGGATTGCCTGGTTCTTCTTCTTCCTTCTTCCTGTCGCAAACATCATTCCCATCGGCGAACTCATTGCGGAACGGTTTTTGTATCTTCCTTCCGTGGGATTCTGCATTCTTGTGGGGGCGCTGTTTTCTTCGACTGAGCCCCGCAACCGCGGGGCGAATGGAGAAGTAATGGAGTTTGTCTCTCGACTGCGCTCGAGTAAAACAGTTCTCATTATCATGGGAACAATTCTCCTCGTTTTCTCCTCCCTCACCATCCGTCGCAACCTCGATTGGCGCGATCCGGAGATTCTCTGGAGAAAAACTCTCGCGCTCTCGCCCGAAGCGCCTCACGCCCGGGAGAATCTCATCGTCATGCTGCTCGCACGCGGCGATCTCAAAGAGGCAGGCAGTCTGCTCGCGGAGGAACTCCCGCGATTCCCGGAGAAGCCCATGCTCCATTTTCTCGCGGGACAGTTGTTCCGGCGCACGAGGGAGGATGAGAGAGCGAAAAAGCATTTCGAACTTGCACTCGAGCTTGGAAAACCCGGCAACGTCGAATTCACGGATTTCCAGCGCGCGTCAGTTCTGCTCGAGCTTTGGCGGTTCGCAGAAGCTCTGCCGCTCCTCGAGCATGCGGCTTCCGAAAACCCCTTTGATCCATCACTCCTCAATAATCTCGGCGTCGCGCAGGCGCAGCTGGGAAAGTTCCCGGAAGCGATCCTGTCCTTCGAGCGTGCGATTGCCCTCTACGAAGAGCAGGGGAGCCTCAGTGAGGAGGATCAGCGAAATCTCGCAGGAGCACGGGGGAATTTGGAGATGCTGAGAGGAGTGCAATGAGACTCGAAACATAAAAAAAGAACAGGACATCCTCTCTCCCTGCGGGAGAGAGATAGAGTGAGGGGCCCCTCACCCTGCCCCTCTCCCAAAGGGAGAGGGAATTTTTCTCATTCCTCCTCCAGCGCCACCGTCTCCGCCCCACTTCGCTCCCTTTCGGGAGCTTCGAGGGGCAAGTCCAACTACTCTTCCCCTTCTTCCAATACGACTGTCTCTGTCCAGCTCTGCAGCGGCTTCTCCGTCGCTTTCAGGAGCGCATTCTTCACCGTATGGAGGCTCATGAGAGCGCACTTGAAGCGACGCGGCCCGATGGGAACGCCGAGCATCGTGTAAATCTCTTTCTTTCCGAGCCGAAGCACTTCCCCCACGTCTTTCCCCTTGAGTTCCTCAGAGAGCATCGACATGCTGGCTTGGGAGATCGCGCACCCCGTGCCCGACCAGCCAATATCCTCGATGGTATTTCCCTTGAGCAACAATGAGAGATGAATGCTGTCCCCGCAGGCATGATTCCACTCTTCATGATCAACGGTTGTCCCCTCACCCCCCATCCCCCCTCTCCCGCGGGGAGAGGGGGATTCCGTGACGTCAGAAGAGGCTTGAGAGTTCCAATTCCTAGGGTGCCGGAAGTGGTCGAGAATGTTTTCGGCGTAGAGGTCCATAGGTGAATTCGAGGCGAATGCGCGCTCCGAAGGAGCGAAGCATGAGTCCGAAGATCCTATGCCCCGCACCAGAGCGAAGCGCTTGGTGCGTGGGCATCAGCATGGAAATGAAATAGAAATGGCATACTACGTAGTCCCCAGAAAGAAGGTAAACGCTTCCTCGAGTACTTCGCACATCCGATCGATATCTTCCTTCGTATTGTAGATCCCGACCGAGAGCCGGGTTGTTGCGGCGTGACCGAGGGTCTCATGGAGGGGCTGACAGCAATGATGTCCCGCGCGCAAACATACGCCTTTTCTCCCCAAATACTCCGTGAGGTCATGAGGATGAATGACGGGCATTCGCTCCTCCGCCCTGCTCAGTCCTTCCGGATTGCTCGGCAGGAACTTCATCGAAATGTTTTCTGGAAGATCTTCATTGCACGTGACGAAACTGATGCAGCTCGCAATTTTCTTCGGATCTTGCGGACCAAGGATCTCGATCATGGGAAATTCTTTGAGTTTCTCGAGGGCATAGCGCAGGAGTTCCCGCTCATGCTTCTCCAGCTTCTTCCATCCCACCTTCTCGAGGAAGTCGAGCGCCGCATGGAGACCGCAGGCTTCCGCGATGGGCGGCGTCCCTGCTTCAAATTTTTCAGGCAAAGATGCGCTTGTGAAGCGATCCTTGAATACCTCCTGAATCATGGAGCCTCCGCCGAGAAAGGGAGGCATTGCTTTCAAGTGTTTTTCTTTCCCATAGAGCACACCGATGCCCGTGGGGCCATAGACTTTGTGTCCGGAAAAAACGAGGAAGTCGCAGTCGATTTCCTGCACGTCAATCGGCGCATGCGGTGCGAGTTGTGCCGCGTCGAGGAGGCAGAGGGCTCCTGCCTTATGTGCGCGTTTCACGATTTCTTTGTGGGGAGTGATCACGCCAAGCACATTACTGACGCATGTTGTGGCAACAATCTTCACCTTCTTTCCCTTCAATTTTGCTGAAAGCTCATCCATGTTCAGCGTCCCATCCGGATCAATCCCGACCCATTCGATGTTCACCCCCAGTTTTTCCTTGAGCTGCAGCCATGGGACAATGTTACTGTGATGCTCGAGGAGCGTGAGGAGGACCGTATCACCGCGCTTGAGATTCGCTTCCCCCCATGAGCGGGCAACGAGGTTGATCCCCTCCGTTGCATTCCGTGTGAAAATGATTTCACGAGCATGCTTTGCATGCAGAAATTTCTTCACGCGGGTGCGCGCTGCCTCATACACTTCCGTCGAGCGCTCCGCGAGCACATGCATGCCACGTTTCACATTCGCGTTATCCTCTTTATAGAATTTTTGCATCGCATCGAGCACGACCTTCGGTTTCTGTGTTGTTGCGGCATTATCAAGGTACACGAGTGGGTGACCATCGATTTTCTTCGAAAGGATGGGAAATTGCTGCCGGATCTGGTGACCGAGGGATTGCAGGGCGTGGATCTATGATACCGCTTTCTGCTCTATTCTTCTTATGGAGCGACACCTGCAGCGGGGAATTGTTACAAGAGAGAGTGGGACCGAGCAGGGTGCGTCATGGATGAGACGTATGTACGAGAGGTTGGTGAATTTGGTACTGCAAGCATGGACATATAATGCACGATCAAATATGCGTCGTACATTTGAGGACAGGCAGTTCGTGGGGAGGCAAAGGCAGCAACGGGTTTCCAGAGGAACGATACGACGGATGCATCAGTAATTCCCGTGTTTTTCTTGGATCGACGCAAATATTCGCTCCTGATTTTTTTTCGGTAACTTTTCAAGAAGTGTCGCTAAAAACCCTTCGATGATCATGAACCGTGCGGCAACTTCCGGAATGCCCCGTGAACTGGCGTAGAAGAGGTCCTCCGGACTCACGCGCGTGACGGTTGCGGAGTGCGATGCCTTCACATCGTTCGTCCGGATCTCGAGTGCGGGAATTGCATCAACTTTGGCTGTCGGATCAAGCATGAGTGTTTTCTCCGTGAGGTAGGTGTTTGTTCCCCCTCCTTTCTCGGTGATCTCGATCTTTCCTTCGAATGCTGCATGTGACTTGCCCTCGGCAACCCCATGTACGGTGATCTCTCCGCTTCCTTCCCGCGCATCGAAGATGTTGCGGGCACTGAGTCGCTGCCTCTCGGCATCTTTGGCATAGAAAATCCAGTCGATGGAGCTTTCGCTCCCTTCGCCCATGATCTTAGAAACGAGTTCATGCGAAACATGAGCACCGCCGAGAGTGACATTGATGATATGGAGCCGCGCGTGCGCGCCGATCCTGCAGCGATGGGTCACTGCGACTTTCGCATCAGGGGAAGCAACCTCAAGCACAATGCAGGTGGCCTCGGTTCCATCCTCGAGGATGGTCTCGATTGTGGTGTCCTTGGTGATCGTGAGAAGAATGGGCTCCGTGCGCCTTTCTCCCTTCCTAATGCGAATATCCTGCGTTTGCATGGATGCGAGTATCATACAAGGCCCCATGCGCATCCTCGTCATTGACAGCGAGCAATCCGGTGAACGCATCGCGCGAACTCTCGAGCAAGCTCTCCCAGAGGATCACTGGGAACATGCAGGGACGGAGGAGGTCGCATTTCGTTTGCTCATGGACAGATTTTGGATGTGGAGGCATAAATTCTCAATTTTTATCGAAGCCTTCTGCGGCGCACCCGGATGATTCGTTCGAGCTGCTTCATAAAATCATCGATCGTTATGTTGCCTATACGCCTGCTCGCTTCCGCTTGCTCGGATGTCATGCCCATTGAAGCGGCAATAATGTTGGCATGCATTGCTGATGCCCTTTGCTGTCGCATCATCTCAATTAACTTTGCAGCATTCATTTGACTTCTTTTCGAGACATCTAGTTCACCTCGGATTTTATCCATCGCTTCGTAGGCCCTTTCGAGCTGCTCGAGTGGGAATTGTTGTTTTGCCATGGGGAAGGAACATATTACCACATATTTTCTCTCATCTCAATCTTCGGTCTTCACTCACAAAACTATGGCCGACAGGTAATCAGCCGACACTGCCCTCCATCTCAAGCTCAATCAGCCTATTCATTTCAACAGCGTATTCGAGCGGCAGGTGGCGCACGATCGGCTCAATGAAGCCGTTCACGATCATGGCTTTCGCTTCCTCCTCCGGAATCCCCCGACTTTTAAGGTAAAAGAGATCCTCTTCACTGAGCTTTCCGACGGTCGCCTCGTGCGCGATCGTCACGTCGTTATTGCGGATCTGGATATCGGGGATCGTGTCGGTGCGGGAAATTTCATCGAGGAGGAGCGCGTCGCACTGAATGTTTGCCGTGCAGTCGTGCGCGCGCGGAGCGACGAAGAGCTTCCCGCGATAGATCGCAGCTCCTCCATTCTTGCTGATCGACTTACTCACAACCTTGGAGCTCGTGTGCGGAGCGAGGTGAAAGACTTTCGCGCCCGTATCCTGCCATTGATCTGCATTCGCAAACGCGATCGCGAGGTGATCGCAGCGTGCGCCTTCTCCGACGAGCATCGAGCAGGGGTAGAGCATTGTTGTCCCGGAACCCATGTTTCCGCCCACCCATTCCATCGTGGCGTCCCTCTCGACGATTGCACGCTTCGTATTGAGGTTATACGTATCGCGACTCCAGTTTTCGACGGACGAGTAGCGCGCTTTGGCGCCATTCTTCACGAAGATCTCCACAAGGCCTGCGTGGAGCGCTTGGGATCCATATTTCGGCGCGGAGCATCCTTCGATGTAGTGCACTGATGCAGCCTCTTCCACGATGATGAGCGTGTGCTCGAACTGCCCCATGTTTTTCGCATTCATGCGGAAGTAGGCTTGCAATGGCTCACGCACCTTCACCCCCTTCGGAACGCATAAAAAGGTGCCACCGGACCATACGGCTCCATGGAGTGCCGCGAATTTGTGATCGGTATTCGGGACGCACGTCATAAAGTATTGCTGCACGAGCTCCGGATGGAGCCGGAGCGCATCATCCATATCGAGGAAGATGACGCCGAGCGCTTCCCACTCCTTCTTCAGTTTGTGATACACGACTTCGGATTCATACTGCGCGCCGACTCCCGCGAGCATGCGTCGCTCCGCTTCTGGAATGCCGAGGCGATCGTAGACTCTGCGAATGTCTGCGGGAACGTTCTCCCAATTATCAGTCTCCTCTGTTCCCGGTTTTGCGTAATAAATAATGTCCTCAAGATCAAGTCGTGAGAGATCAGCCCCCCACAGAGGCATCGGTTTCTCTCGGAAAATCTTCAGACTCTGGAGGCGATGCCCGAGCATCCAGGCGGGCTCTTTCTTATCGGCCGAAATCTGTCGCACGAGGTCTTCATCGAGGCCCTTGCGCGTCCCTTTGAGGTATGGCGCCGGATTTGCAGAGTCGAAAATTTCGCGTGAGAGAGCCCCAAAGATGGGCCTATCGTCTTTTCGCTTGTTCGCCTCAGCCACAATTGAGCTGGCAGCAGGCACGGCAAGGGCATTGTAGCACTGTTTATTTGTTTTCTGAGGGGAAACGGAAACATTCCATGGCAAAGAGCTTCACTTGCTCAGGGGTGAAGCCGAGTTCTCCAAGAAGGCGGAGGAACTGCTCGCGTGCTTCGAGATACTCGACCACCGGCTCACGGATGATCAGAGATTCAGCATCGTCTGGCTTTGCGGGTGATTCGGTCGGTTGCGTTCTCATCTGTGTTCAGAGAGGTGATCTACTCGAGCGGCGCCGTACAGGGAACCTCGGGATCCGCGACGCAGTTTTCCGGGGGAGGGTCGCCGCGCTCCGGGCACGTGCGGGAGAAGAGACACGCTTCATCCGTGAGGGCTTGCAGCTCTTTTGCACGCTCTGCTTCATCTGCCCCGAAACTCAGGAGAATCTGGTCACCATCCCCGAAGGTGTACTCCGGACCCATGGGGCGCTCCCTCCCATTCACGAACATCTGCCACTGCTTGGATTCATCCGAGCACACTTGTTTCCCGTCTTCCAGCGTGAGGCACCGGCTTCCCAGTTCGAAGTTGAGGGAGGAGAAAAATTCCCCCAGCGTCTGTCCGGGCTTATGACTGTGAATCACATCCCCCACGCCGCCGTGCATGTGCAGGGCGTCGTGGCGATGACCGTGCTCGTCATGGTCATCCTCCGTTCCTTCATCCTCCATATATTTCGGGTCGGAGAAATCCAGCTTCCGTCCTTCGATGTAGACTGCGAAATCCGCGTGCGTGTGGTTAAGGTCGGGGTTCACGGCGCGGTAGAGATCCGGACGCGGCTCCCCTTCAATCACGAGTTCCGCAAGCGCGCCGCGATCAATCGCGCGCGTGAGACTGTGATCGACAAGGAGGTATGTGCCCGGGACATCGATCGTGAACTCCGCCGCCATCGCTCCTCCCGGCGGCACGATGGTCGTTTGCACGTTCCTCTGTGGCGATGAGAGGAGAGCGCCTTCGGCGTAGAGACGGTCAAAGACGCCGCCGATGAGGTGCACGTTTGAGGCGAGGTGCGAGCCTACCCCGAAGAAGAGGCGGATCTTCTCGCCTGCGTTTGCGCGAAGCGCGCGTTCGCCTCGGAGCGCGCCGACGCGCCCATTCATCACGACGTACTCCGGGCGCTCCGCGAGCAGTTTTTCTTTGCTGAATGCCTGGAAGCCCCGCTCTCCGAGGGCCCCTTTCGTATAGAGCTCCCCCTGCACGACGGCAAATTCACGGTCTACTATCGGCAGTCCCTCCTTCGGCTCCACGAGAATCATGCCATACATGCCGTTTGCGACGTGGGTGGGGATGTGCGGGCTTGCGCAGTGGTAGATGTAGATGCCGGGGCGCGACGCAACAAATTCAAAGATGCTGGTTTCTCCCGTTCCCACCTGCATGAGGGGAGCGCCGCCCCCCGGCCCGATCACGGCGTGGAGATCGATCGAGTGCTTCGCATGTCCGGCCTCTGCGTGCCGGCTGTCGCCGCCGGTTGCATGCGGATCTTCTTCCCGTTCCTCCTTTCCGTGCCCTCCTTCATCTTCATCCGCGTGGGCAACGGGGAATGCGCTGATCGCGATTGCGCGGGGGAACGGCATTCCCGAGTATTCCCCGTCATGTCCCTCCGCCGCATGCGTCAGCCGGACGCGCACGGTGTCCCCCTCCCGGACGCGCAGGAAGGGCCCCGGGACCGTCCCGTTGTACGTCCAGTATTCGTACGTCACCCCGGGTGCGAGCTCCGCCGTGACTTCTTTCGAGACGAGCTCCACGGTGACGGTTTCCGGCGTCCTGCGCGTGATTTGCGGCGGGAGATCATCGGCGGCGCGGCTGATCTCCGACATTGCATGAGGCTCATTGTTTGATGAACATGAGGCGAGCAGGAGGGCGGCGAAAATGCACAGGATGATTCGTTGCATGCACCTGTGACAGTACCATCTGCATGTTCCTAGCGTCTAGCCCGAAGTGCAACATTCCTTCACTCCTCTGAACATCTCATGGGGAATGCCGTATCAGTATGATGTTTGCATGATCGGTGATCTCACGAAAGCGCAAATGGAACAGGTTCTTTGAAAAGAGATGCATGGGCATCTTGCATGCCACGGCAGAAAAGTGATTTTCTATCGCATCAATGTCGTCGGAATGACAGGGCGGTTTGAGAGGAGCTGAAGGACAAAAGTAACCGCTCACTGACCCTGTAGATCAAGCAGTCTGCCACTTCCGCACGATGGCCTCGTACGCGGCATAGAAGTTCCGGGGCTTGCGCCACCAGGTGGTGAGGCAGACCGAGAGAAGAACGCTCATCACATCGGCCCCTTTCTGTGTCCTGCTCCCGAAGGAGAGCTTGCGTTTGACGACGAGAGGGCGGATAGAACGTTCCGCCTTGTTGTTCGTCATAGGGATGTTTGATTCCCGCCTCCCGTACGTCACGATCGTACGGAGAGTCGACGACCGTCTGCACGTCCATGAAGAGCCAGTGAAACCGACCGTAGAACCACGCACAGTGCCGTCGTCTCCCGTCCGTGAGCGCCCTGCTCTCCGCGAGATCCAGGAATTTCCTCTTCCCTCGCGATCTCCCGAGACGAAAGAGCGTGTCGGGGGCATTGCTCGCCGTCTTCACCCAGCCCCACTGTCCTTCCCCTTCCTTCTGCACCGGCCAGCCGAAGCTCATCAAAGAGTACAGCCGGATGAAGTATGGGCGAAAGAAGGCGTTTGTGGATCAGGAGATTGCGGATAGGATATCCATGACGATGACCACTTCGTCGGGTGCCATCTCCTTCCGTTCAATCGCCACCCCCTTCAACTGTCGTTGCACCCACTTCGTACTGCGACCGTATATCTGCGCGATCTGTGCATGAGTCTGTTTGCCGTGCGTGAACTCCTGCCAGATTTCTCTCGTGTGCGTCTTCCTTTTCTGACGACACTTCTTCCCGCATGTGCGGCACTTCCAAACCTGCCTACCGCTGTATGTCCCGTACTTTTGGAGAGACGCTGAACTGCAATGGGAACATATTTTTCATGGTATGTTTGGAAAAATCAGAGCATATCTTGGCTTAGGGAAAAGGAAAAGTATTCATTTTACCACCCAATTTTGTCCACTAGCCCTGAGTGGAGGCGGGCTATTACCCAGACTTGAGAATTCCTCTTCCTCCAGATCACCATGCTGGTCCTGAAAAAATTGGAGACAAACCATAGATCGTGCCAAAACTCCATAAAACCTGTAAATCGATCGAACACAATGGAACCCGTGGTAATGTTTTCCCCACCACCAAGCGCCAGCGTTTCTGCAGACGTGAAATCTGTGAGGAAAATGTACCTGGCCCCTTTTCTTCCGTCATAGCCCGATGTCGCGGAGAAACTCCTGCCACGGCAGCACATCGATGCCTTCCGTGACTTTCCTGTGTCGTCCAAGCGTGACGAGACACGAGCGGTGCTTCTTGCCGTAATACTGGGTGAAACTTTTGAATCCGCGCAGGTCTGATTTTCCGACGTTGAACGATGCTTTGGCTTCGATTGCCACTACTTCTTTGTTCAGTTCGACGATGAAATCCACCTCCGCGCCATGTCCGGTACGATAGGAGGAGATTCTCAGGGGAATGTCCTTCGCTGCCGCACCATCGACCAGCTGGTTGAAGAGAAAGTGCTCGAAGAGTGCGCCGATGCGATCGGGAGAAACGACGAAATTCTGCAGGAGGCCGTTCAGAACCCCGGTATCAAAAAAGAAGAAACGGGGGCTGCGCGTGAGGCGGCGGCGGTCTGACTTCCAGAAGGACTCTGAGCGGCGAATGATGAGGGTTTCTTCGAGAATCTCAAAATACCGTACCGCAGTCTCGCGTGGAATGGACGCATCCGACGCAAGTTTCGAGAGATCCAGAAATTTCCCCGCTTCGGCAGCCACGACGAAGAGGAAGCGGGAAAATCCCTCGATGTTCCGCGTGAGAGCTTCCGCCTGGATCTCTTCCCTGAGGTACGTCGCTGCATAGGACCTGAGTGTCTTCTGTTTCTCCGCGGGATCGTTCTCCATCCAGATACCGGGGAGCGTCCCCGTTGAGAGCGCCTCTTTGATGGAAAGCGCATCACCGAGCTCTGCGCGTGTGAGAGACCCGAGCGCGAACGTATGCACCCTCCCGGGGAGGAGATTCGCATGCCCACGCTTGAGCTTCCGTGCGCTGGACCCGGTGAGATAGAACTTGAGAGGCTGCGGGCCCTCGTCCAGAAGAACCTGGACTGTATTGAGAATCCCCGGCAGGCGCTGCACCTCGTCCAGAAAGACCGTGCGACAGTTCCCTCCTTCCAGGCGCTCCTCCAGTTCCCGGGGATTTCTCGCGAATTCGAGGTACGTCGGTTCATGCGCCAGATTGATGGAAAGATCGGGTTTGAGTCCCCGGACAAGCGTGGATTTTCCGGTCTGCCGGGGTCCCAGGAGGAGAATGCTCTTCCCCGATCGCTCGAGGAGCGGCATGATCGTTCGTTGAATGAGAGGCATCGTGGTGATTTTACACGGTAAATTCACCACAATCAAGAGGATTTCTATACGAGCCCCGCTTCGCGGCGGATCGCGACCGAGTGCGAGAATGACACAGCCTCATACTTCATCCTCGCTACGTTCCGGTGGTCTCTGTAGGAGTAGTGAATACGCAGGAGCCTCTCTGGGGTCATACCTGGGGAAGAAGAGAGACATGGCAAATTGAATATTAAATATTCAATTTGCTAAATCTCTGTCCTCTCGCTATGATAGGAGCGATGTTCCAGCGTCACCTTGCTCTCGTCCTGCGCAGGGCAGCAAAGCAGTTCCCCGCTGTCTTCGTGACAGGGCCTCGCCAGGCAGGAAAAACAACCCTCATGCGGGCGGTCTTCCCGCGGCTGCACTACGTCTCACTTGAGGATCCCGCGGAGCGCGAGTTTGCCGCACAGGATCCAAAGGGTTTCCTCGGGCGCTTTCGCGGCGGTGTCATTCTCGATGAGGTGCAACGCACCCCCAACCTCCTTTCCTTCATTCAGACAACCATCGATGAGAATCGGACACCGGGACGATTCATTCTCACGGGTTCACAACATTTTCTCCTTCACCAACACATCAATCAATCTCTCGCAGGGAGAGTGGCGGTACTCCATCTCCTGCCACTCAGTCTTGCGGAGTTGCAGGGCAGAAGAGCACATGATCCACTCCTCCTCGCTCGTAAAGGTGCGGCGATCCCTTCGACTCCCGGGAAACCACTGGAGGAATTTCTGTGGCGGGGGATGTATCCGGAGCTGCACGCACGCAACCCGGAGAAGAGTTTGTGGATGAAGAGCTACGAGCAGACCTATGTGGAGCGAGACGTGCGCACCCTTGTCAATGTGGGAGATGCGAACATCTTCGGTCGATTCCTGCGTCTCTGCGCCGGGAGAGTGGGGCAACTCTTGAATCTCTCATCGCTCGCGAACGACTGCGGCATCACGCATACCACCGCGCGCCGCTGGCTCTCCATTCTTGAAGCGAGTTTCCTCGTGGTCCTCCTGCAGCCACATCATCGCAATTTCTCGAAGCGGCTCATCAAGTCGCCGAAGCTCTACTTCCTCGATACGGGATTGCTCTGTCATCTCCTGCGTATCCATCGTCCCGGTGAACTGTTACAGCACGCGTTGCGCGGAGCGATCTTCGAATCATTCCTGGTGGGGGAGTGTTGGAAATTCTACGTGCACGAAGGGAGGGACGCTCCGCTCTTCTTCTGGCGCGACCGCACCGGCCATGAGGTGGATCTCCTCATCGAAGAAGGAGGGGTACTCTTTCCGATCGAGATCAAAGCGGGACGAACGATCGCGACGGACATGTTCGGGAACCTGCAGTATTTTCTGCATTTGCCCGGCAATACGCAGAAGAGGAGCATGCTCCTTCATGCTGGGGACGATGCGTACGAGCGACAGTCGGTGGCCGTACGGCCGTGGTACGCGTTGGGGTGAGAAGGGAATGGACTGCATGACTTTC
>CAYIRQ010000016.1:0-16689 GCA_964365905.1 uncultured Candidatus Peribacteria bacterium | reverse complement strand
CTCCAAACGTACCTTCTCTTCGGTCTCGCGCTCGGACTTACCGCAGTGGGCGTCGCGTGTGGCTCGCTCTATTCTGCAACACTGTTCCGCGGCGGATTACACTTCGTGCTCCTCCTCGCGGAACTCGGAATTGTCTTTACGGCCCGATGGTGGGTGCGGGAACGCCCGTGGAACGTCATTCTCTTTTGTCTCTTCCCGCTCCTCTCCGGCATCACGGTGACGCCGTACCTCTGGTATGTCTCAGGATCATTCGTGAATGGCAACGCGATTCTCCTGAACGCGCTCATCGCATCGGCGTTACTGTTTGCCGCTGCGGCAGTATTCGCCCGGACCACGCGCATATCACTCGCAGGGATGTCCGGATTCCTTGTGCTCAGCCTCATCGGCCTCATTGTCTTCGGGCTCCTGCAGCTTTTCGTCCCGGCGCTTCGGCAGAGCGTCGGCTTCGAGATGGGGCTCTCCGCCGCAGGCGTTGTCCTCTTCGCAATGTTTGCAGCATTTGATATCCAGAGAGTGGAAGCCGGCGCTCGCGCGGGCGAAAGTCCCTTTCTCCTCGCACTCTCGCTCTACCTCGATATCTTCAACTTGTTCCTGTATGTGCTCAGATTTATCACGGCGATCGCGGGAGATAGGAAGTGAAGGTTCCAGATGTCAGATATCAGGTATCAGGACGATACAAAGAAACTATCTGCCTGAAAGCTGAAATCTGAAACCTCGAAAACCTGACTGATTACTTTACTTTCGCAGATCATCCCCTATCGTATGCCCACTTCATGGCCAAGCGCCCCACCCCTAAAAAGAGACTGAGTTCCGATCGCAGCGGCAATCGCTACGCTTCCTTCCTCCGGAAGGAGTGGCGTCGTCTCAGAAATCAGACAAATTCCCCATTCGGAAAGTGGATGGAGAAGAAGGGCAAGGGAGACAAAGCGCTGGAGAAGATCACCAAAATCAAAGCATAATGAGAGGAATGAGAAGATGAGAGGACGTAGAAGATGATAGGAGATCAATGTATGGTCTTGGTTGCTCTTCTCCTCCTCTCGTTCCTCTCCTCCTCTCCTCCTCCCTCATGCCTTCCCGTCGCCGCCTCGCCCGGATCGCCGTCATGCAAACGCTCTTTGAGCTTGATTTCGCGCGGAGGCATGAGCGCGCAGTTGGAGAAAATCCCGCGCAGATTCTGCTACGGAACATTGATGAGTATGGTGTTGCGGATGTGGACGTCCCCTTCTCCGAGAAACTTCTGCAAAACACCCTTACGCACCACGACGATATCGAGGAAACCATGCAGGAACATGCACCACAGTGGCCGCTCGAACGCATGGACCCGATCACCCGCTCGACGCTCATGATGGGAACGGGAGAACTCCTTTATGGCAGCGATGCACCTCCGGCTGTGATCATGGATGAAGCGATTGAAATCGCGAAAGAGTTCGGGGAAGGAGAGAGTGGGAAGTTTGTGAACGGGGTGCTGAATGCGATAGCACACGGATGAAAACCTCAAATTACAAAATCCAAATTTCAAACAAATTCCAACAACCAAATCCCAAACGCCAACGTCATTTTGGAATTTGGAGCTGGTTTGTAATTTGATGCTTGGAATTTGGTACTTCCGCATCGTAAGATGCGGCTATGCCCCCCGCCCCCTTCACGATCCTCGAAAAGACGATCGGCGTGCATTTCCGGAATAAGGATCTGCTCGTCCAATCCCTCACGCACCGCTCGGCGACGCGCGCGAGTAAGGGAAAAGGCAATAACGAGCGCCTCGAATTCCTCGGCGATGCCGTGCTCGAGCTTGCCGTCACCGAGTATCTGTATGAACAGAGTTCGCGCCCGGAAGGCGAACTCACGAACTGGCGCTCGGCGCTCGTGCAGGGAGAGAACCTCGCCGCTGTCGCAAAGGAACTCAAGCTCGGAGAGTACCTCGTGATGAGCCGGGGGGAGGACGCAAGCGGCGGGAGGGAAAAAGCGTCCACGCTCGCGAATGCCGTGGAAGCTCTCATTGGCGCTCTCTACCTCGATCAGGGCTGGCATCGAACCCAGGCATTCATCAACGAATTCATCCTCATCCGTCTCCGCGACATCCTCGCGCAGGGCAAAGAACGGGATGCGAAGAGCGTGTTTCAGGAGGAAGCACAGGAGCGCACCGGGGTCACGCCGACCTACACCGTCCTCGAGGAGGTTGGACCGGATCACGACAAAGTCTTCACGGTCGCCGCCTACATCGGGAGCGAGGAAATTGCCGAAGGGAAAGGCAACAGCAAACAGCGGGCGGAGCAGGATGCAGCGGAGAAAGCGCTGAAGAAGAAACGTTGGGGGAAAAAATGATCAATATCCCCTCTCCCATAGGGAAAGGGATAGGGTGAGGGGGAAGTACAGCATCGTAGGTCGAAAACGTGCGCTCGTGGCACGGACTTGAGTCCGTGCAGCACGGGCTCCTTCGGCAAGCTCAGGACAAGTTCCGCCCGTGCCACACGTTGAAGATGCACGTTCGGAGACTTCGGATCTCAGATTTCGCATTTCGGATTTCCTCAGCGTAAGCTGATGGCATGGTCTGGGTCGATCGCCTCGTCGAAGAAATTGAAAAGCGCTTCGCAAAGGAAATTGCCGCGCAGAAGACGCACCCAGGGACGGGTGCGCTCCTGATCCGGGATGAAAAGACGCTCTCGGGGCGCGTACATGTGGGCTCGCTTCGCGGCATTGTCCTGCACGGACTCGTCGCGCAGGTGCTCCAAGAGAAAAACATTGCATGCGAATTCAAGTTTGAGCTTAATGACGCGGACCCGATGGATGGGTTGCCGACGCAGGTTGAAAGAGAAACGTACCTGCCCCATATGGGAAAACCACTCTTCGCGGTACCAGCGCCGAAGGAGGGACCGTGGGCGAAGCTTGCGCTCAGCGCCCCGAACTATCCCATGGTGTTTGGGGAGGAACTCAAGGGAGTTGTCGCACCCCTGAAGCTTCCAATCTCCTTCTACACGCTGCGGCCCCTCTATGAAGCGGGAAAGTTCAATGATTGCATCACAGATGCACTGAACCATGCCGAGCGCATCCGCACGATCTATGCGCAGGTGAGCGGAGGGAAGAAACCGGAGGATTGGAATCCGTTGCAGGTGATCTGTGAGACGTGCGGAAAAATGGGGACCACGCAAGTTGTTGCATGGGATTCCGGGAAAAAGGAAGTGACCTACGAATGTCGGAAAGACCTCGTGACGTGGGCCGTGGGATGCGGGCACCGTGGCACCGTGAATCCGTACGATGGCCGTGCGAAGCTTCCCTGGAAAGTGGAGTGGGCGGCGAAGTGGAAAGTGCTCGGAGTGAAGATCGAGGGCGCCGGCAAGGATCACTCGGCAGCGGGGGGATCCCGGGCAATCGCCGCGAGAATTTCCGAGGAAGTGTTCCGGTATCCGAATCCCTTCGATATCCCGTACGAATTTTTCTTAATCTCCGGCAAGAAGATGAGCGCGAGCAAGGGTCTCGGCGCATCTGCGAAAGAGGTTGCCGATCTCCTCCCTCCCATCCTCACGAAGCTTCTCATGATTCGGAAGCAGCCGAATCAACCGATTGATTTCGATCCATCCGGCACAACCATTCCTCTGCTCTTCGATGAGTATGATCGCCTTTCCGATCACTATTTTAGAAGGCATCCGAATCCCGATGCGGATTTCTCGCGCACGTTCGCACTCACACAGCTTGATTTCCCAAAACCCCCGGAAGATCTGTGGCACATGCGCTTTACGACTCTGAGCTTCGTCCTCCAGATGCCGCATCTTACGCTCGAGGAGGAAGCCGAAAAATTGAAAAAATCAGGTGATGGAGGTAGGGGCGCCCCTCTGGGGCGCCCGGAAAAAGAAAACCTTCAGGAACGCGCGCACTACGTGCAGCAATGGCTTGCCGAGCATGCACCCACCGAATTCAAGTATGAAATTTTGGCAAAGTTCCCGGAGAACCTTGCTCTCGATGCAGAACAGAAGAACGCCTTGAGCGCTGTCTTAAAAACCCTCTCCAATCCATCACTCCCCTGGGAAGGCCCGAAGATTCACGAGGCCATTCATGGAGTAAAAGCAGAACTCGGCATCGCTCCGAAAAAACTCTTCGAGCCTCTCTACCAACTATTTCTCGGGCGCAGCAGCGGTCCGCAAATCGGATGGTTTCTTTCGACGTTTGAGCGAGAACAAGTGGTAGAACGATTGAGGGGCATGTGCATATAGAAGATCTTCCTCACTACCATATAACGTTATATGGTAGTGCCGTCTTCTTCGTCTCTGCTCATCAGAAGCATGTGGTAGCATGCTGCTTGCCGTGACAACCATGATGCTCCTCCGTCCACAGAGCGCAACGTATGGCCACCTGCACGAGAGCGCCAGGACGCTTCTCGAAAAGTATGCAACAGGGATTAAGCCCCACCTCATCGCAACAGGCGCAACGATGCATGCGCTCGCGGAAAAGTTCGGCGGCGATGCTGCAACGTGGAAAGTTGCCGGCATGCTCCACGATCTCGATTGGGATCAACTGAGTAAAGACTACACAAAACATTGCGACGAACCGCTCGAGAAGATGCTTGCGGAGATCAATGCGCCGGAAGAGTTGCTCGCAGATATTCGCTCGCACTATCAATCGAAATTTGGTTCACAGCATCCCCTCGATTCACTGCTCCGCTGCGCGCTCTATACCTGCGAAGAACTCACCGGCTTCATCATTGCGGTGACGCTCGTGCGCCCGAGCAAGAAGCTCGCCGACGTCGAGGTTTCGAGCGTGAGGAAGAAGCTCAAGGACAAAGCCTTTGCGGCACAAGTGGATCGTGAGCAGATTCGGAAGTGCGAGGAGCTCCTCTCTCTTCCTCTCGACGAACTCATCCAGATAACACTTACGGCGATGAATAAAATAGCTGTCGAAATAGGGTTGTGATATGTTTTCCTAGGCTTCCATGCGTACATTCAACCACCCACGACATAGTGAACGGACACCAGCTCTTGTGACTGTACGGCTACTCCAAGAGTATGCCAGCAGTCTTCCTATTGACTTTGTTTCCCAACAACTCGGACTGAGGCGTGCAGAACTCGATGAAGTGCTCGTTAGCCTCTCCGAACGAAAAGTAGTACACATCAATGTTCGTGAAGACTCTGTAACACTGGCCCCACAGGATGCAGAGCGAGCTTGAGATGCTGTTATAATATATTTATAAAATATTTCTAGTTTTCTGCAACACAATTTTCGTAACACTGGGGTTTTTTGGCTCGTAGGAGCTTGTCGAAGCCTTTTTACCTCTGTAGCATTCGCGGGCTTTGCCTGCTTCTACCCTGCGAATGTGAGTAAGGAGGTCATTGAGCTTGTCGGCCGCGTGGAAGAGAGCTTTCCGAATGCGACCTTTCGCGTTCGCGTCATGCTCCCCAATGGAAAAGAGCACGAGCTCCTCTGTCACCTCGCCGGCCGCATGCGGCTCCACCGGGTCCGCATTCTCCCCGGTGACCGCGTGAAGATCGAGATGACTCCCTACGATCTCGAGAAAGGAAGGATTGTCTTTCGACTCCCCAGTCAGCAGGAAGAAGAGCGCATGCGCAGAATGAACGAAGGAACTGCTCCCACAGCATCACCCCCTCCCCCTCCACAATGAAAGTCCGCGCCTCCGTCCGCCGCATCTGTCAGAAATGTCGCATCATCCGACGCCGCGGCATCGTGCGCGTCATTTGCACCACCCCCAAGCATAAGCAGCGGCAAGGCTGAGGCTTCGCCGACAATGAACTTTTGACAATTGACTATTGACTCTATGTTCTCCCTCAATTTTCCAACCTCCACTCGAACCCTTTCTGTTAATTGTTAACCGTCAACTGTTTATGGTCAGAATTTCCGGTGTCGTCCTCCCCGCGAAGAAGCGCATGGAAATTGCGCTCACCTATATCCACGGCATCGGCCGGAGCCGGGCGCGAAGCATCCTCGAGGAGGCAAAGATTGATTTCGATTTGAAAACGGATGGAGTAACCGAGCAGCAGGAAGCAGTGCTTCGCTCGATCATTGAACGCTTCGATACGGAGGGAGAACTCCGACGCAAAGTCTCGATGGATATCCGGCGGCTCCAGGATATCGGTACCTACCGCGGATCCCGTCATCGCCGCAAGCTTCCCTCGCGCGGACAAACAACCCGCAGAAACGCACGCACGCGACGCGGAAAGAAGAAGACCGGTCTCTCCGGCCGCGTCGTTCTCACGAAGACCTAAACTTTTTCTCCTATGCCTGACGAGATCACGGAACCACCGGCAGCAACAGGGGCAGCGGAAGCGGCGGCCGCTCCACGGAAGCGCGCGAAGCGCACCGTCCCGCACGCCCGCGTGTGCATCCACGCCGGTCTCAATAATACGATCGTGACCATCACGGATGAAAGAGGGGACGCGCTTGCCTGGGCTTCCGCGGGATCTTGCGGATTCAAAGGCACGCGGAAGAGCACTCCGTATGCAGCGAAGGTGACCGCGGAGAAAGCCGTCGAGAAAGTTCAGGCGTTCGGCGTGAAAACGGCCTCCGTGGAGGTGAAGGGTATCGGCCCGGGGCGTGAGCAGGCTATCCGCGGACTGCAGGGTGCGGGCCTCGACTTTGACAAACTCATCGATACGACTCCCATTTCCCATGGCGGCTGCCGTCCCAAACGCCGACGGCGCGTTTAATCCGCTTTCTTCTCTTTCCTCTCATCCTCTTTTTCCTCTCATCCTCTCGTGAAATATACTGGTCCAAAAGCGCGCAGAGTCCGACGGCATGGAGTGAACCTGTTCACGTCCGATAAATACGATCGGATCCTCCAGAAGAAACCGTACGGACCGGGGAAAAATCCGCGCAGCCGCCGCGGCAAGGTTTCGGAATTCGGAACGCAGCTCCTCGAGAAGCAGAAGGTCCGGGCTATCTTTGGCATTTCGGAGCGCCAGTTCCGCAGATACCTCGAGGAAGCGCTCCGCAGCAAGCAGGCAACGGGTGCCCGCATCTTGCAGATTCTCGAGATGCGCCTCGATAACATTCTCTTCCGCGCAGGATTCGCGCTCACCCGCTTTCAAGCGCGCCAGATGGCGGGTCACGGCCTCTTCCGCATCAATAAGCAGAGAGTGAATGTTGCATCGCATCCTGTAAAACCAGGGGACACGATCGAGGCGCACAAGCACACGACGTCCTCTCCCCTCTTTTCTCCCATCCTCGCAGCAACGGAAAAATTAGTTCCTCCCTCCTGGCTTCGCGTGAACCCGACAACGCTCTCGATCGAAATCATTGCTTTCCCTGCTCCAGAGCACTTCGAGCAGGGCATCGATATTCAGAAAGTCGTCGAACTCTACTCGCGTTAATTTTCCATTCTTCATTATTCATTTTTCATTCCTCCTCGTCCCATGCACATCATTCAAGAGGAAATCGGTCCCCCAAAACTCACGGTCTCGACTCCTCCGGGAGGTGCGTCAGGGGACGACCATCATCTCCTGTTCTCGATCACACCGCTCCCTCCGGGCTTCGGCATGACGCTCGGGAACGCGCTCCGACGGGTGCTCTATAGCAGCATCCCGGGAGCCGCGGTGACCTCGATGCGCATTGAAGGAGCGAGCCATGAGTATACGACTCTCAAGGGTGTGCTTGAGTCCGTGATGGATATCGGACTCAACTGCCGCCTCCTTGCACTCCGCAAGCATCACAAGGATCCGGAAATCGTGACGCTGGAGGGAAAGGGTCCCCGCATTCTCACGGCGAAGGATCTCCAGGTGAGTTCCGACATTGAGATTCTGAATCCCAATCTCCCGCTTGTGACGCTCGAGAAAGGCGGTGAAATCAAAGTGCAGCTCACGGTCGAGAAAGGGGTGGGCTATATCCCTGCCGCGGAGAAGAATAAGGTGAGCAGCGAGCCCGGCCTCATCTACCTCGATGCCGTCTTCAGTCCGGTGCGCCGGGTGCGCTTTGAGGTGCAGGCAGCACGTGTCGGTCAACGAACAAACCTCGATAAGCTTCTCCTCGAGCTCCAGACGAATGGCTCGCTCACCGCGAAGGAAGCACTCAAGTTTGCTTCGGAACTTCTCACAAGCTACTTCAATTACTTCAGCCTACCGGAGGAACAGATCGATCAGGAATTCTTCGCAAACTTTACGAGGGCGGCAGGCCCCGCGGTCGCAGATCAGGCGCAACCCGCGGTGAAGGAAAGTTACACGCCGATCGAAATCCTGAACTTCTCGCCACGAACCCTGAATGCCCTCATCAATGGTGGCATCGGCTCCATCGAGCAGCTCACGAAGTGCTCGAAGGCGACACTCACCAACCTCCGCGGCTTTGGGAGCAAAGCGCTCGAGGAAGTGGAGCGCGTGCTTGCCGAGCGGAGCCTCGCGCTCGTCGCGGACGGTTCCCCTTCCCACGACGTCACTCTATGAGTCCGACGTATCACCCTCTCGGGCGCAAACCGCATCAGAGAAAGATGCTGCTCCGGAATCTCGCGACGTCCCTCGTGCTCTATGAGTCGATCAGGACGACGAAGACGAGAGCCAAAGTCCTCGCGCCCATCCTCGAGAAGATGATTCATCGCGCAAAGGGTCGTCCGCCCGCGCTCGCGATCCGATCTCTCAACAGCTTCTTCACAGACAAGAATGCCTGCAGGAAAACGATGGAAGTGCTCCTCCCACGCTTCAAGGAGCGCACCTCAGGCTACATGCGCATTGTGCCGCTTGGTCGTCGCATCGGGGACGGAGCCGCGATGGTCGAGATTTCCCTCCTCGGCGCTCCCGATGCCGCAGTTCCTACTCCTTCCGCAAAGCGTACAAAGGCAGTTGCCGCCTAACCCATGCGTACTTCCTATCCAGCACCGGCGAAACTTGCCTGGTACGTCATCGATGCCGAGGGAAAAACGCTCGGACGACTCGCGGCGCAGATCGCACATGTGCTCCGCGGGAAGCATAAAAAAGACTTCAGTCCGCACCTTCTCCAGAGTGATCACGTCATTGTGCTCAATGCCGGAAAAGTTGTCCTGCGGGGAAAAAAGATGGAGCAGAAGGAGTACTTCCGTCACACAGGCACCCTCGGTCGCCTTCGCCGCATCCCCGTGCGTCGTGTGCTCGCGGAGGATCCTACGAAAGTATTGCTGCGAGCGGTCACGGGAATGCTTCCGAGGAATAATCGGCGGCCGGAAATGCTCCGTCATCTCCACTTCTTTGTCACTGCGGAACACACGCATGCAGCACAGCAACCACAAGCATTCGAATCGCTCTTCAAAACTTCCACACTGAAGCAATGACCGCAAAAACCCGCCAGTACTTTTATGCAACCGGCAAGCGCAAATTGGCAGTCGCCCGCGTCCGTCTCTATGAAGGAGGAAATGGCGAGTGCACGGTGAACGGAGAACCGCTCAAAAAGTATTTCTTCGGCATCCTTCCGGAGAATGCCCTCGCTCCGCTCGCAATCACGAACCTCCGCTCCTCCTTCGACGTCTCCGCGATCGTCCGCGGAGGAGGGAAGAACGCCCAGTCCGATGCGATTCGCCACGGCATCAGCCGGGCACTTCTCATGTTTGATCCAGGCCTTCGCTTATCACTCAAAAAAGCAGGTTTCCTCCGTCGCGACGCACGCATCCGTGAGAGGAAAAAGCCGGGTCTTAAGCGAGCCCGCCGTGCACCACAGTTCGCGAAGCGTTAATCCGGCTTCGCCTGCAAGGCTTCGTCGCGATCACACCTCCATCGCCACCATGTAGACCGCTTCCCCTGTCGGAAGGTCTGCGACGTATTCGTTGCGCTGAAGAGGAACTCGCACAATCGCCTGGCACGTCCGGAGCAGTGTATCCGGTGGGAGATCAATCCCTTCTGCAAGGCATGTTGCGCAGAGCCCGGCGGCATCAGAGAGCTGAAGGAAAATATCTCCGCAGCGCGAAATGACGTCGAGGAGCTGCGCCTGCACCGTCGCGAGATACTCCTCAATGAGCGGCGCAACATCCTCCACGGGACAATCCGCGAGGAAGGGCATTTCCTCCATCGGATCAATAGCAGCTCTGACAGCGCGTTCGATGCGTTCGGGGAGAGTCATGAAGTGAGTTTGTTTTTGTGGTTCTGAAATCTCACCAGTATAGCAAATTCTGTGCAGAAAAGGAAGTCGAGGAGTCCGAGGAAACCGGGGAAACCGACGAACAACGATATTCTTCGGAATCCTCGGAATCTTCGGTTTCTTCGGCTTCTTCTTCAGACTGGATTGACCCTCAGAGAGCTCACCTGTACATTCTCCCTACTCTATGGCCGTCTACGCCGTCAAAAAAGGCACCGAAAGCAATGAGCGTCTCATGACTCGCTTCAAGAAGCAGGTGCAGGAAACACGCATGGTGAAAGTCCTCCGGGACCGGATGCGCTTCCGGAAACCCCCAAAGAAGAGGCAACAGCGTCTTCGTGCCCTCAAGCGCGAACAGTTCCGCGCGGAGCAAAAGAAGGCGAAGTTTTATTCCAATATGTGACGAGTGCGTAGTTGGTAGTGAGTAGTGAGTAGAGAATGGATTCCGGTGTTCTACCAACTACAAACTACACACTACTCACTCAGGTGAGCACCTCACATCCCTCCTCCGTCACGAGCACCGTGTGTTCGAAATGTGCGGACAGAGCTCCGTCAGCAGTCCGCAACGTCCATCCATCGTCATCTTGCGTCACATCATTACTTCCCGCGGTGGAAATGGGTTCGATCGCGACGATGGTGTGGAGCCGAAGCACATGTCCTTTTCCCTTTGTTCCGAAATTGGGAATATCCGGGAACTGATGGAGCGTCGACCCAAGGCCATGGCCTGTGAGAGGGCGCACGGAATCAAATCCATCCTGCTGCAGACGCTTATGAATCGTCGCTCCAATATTGCCGGTGCGTGCGCCGGCGCGCACTTCGGCAAGGCCGAGAGAAAGCGCATCCTGCGTTGCCGAGAGAAGCCGTTCCGCCTTCCCGGAGACGCGAGAAACAGGAACCGTGAGCGCGGCATCAGTGTAGAGACCGTCATAGAGCACACCGCAATCGATTCCCACGATATCCCCTTCTCTGAGTTTCTCCTTCCCCGGGATTCCATGCACGCAGACATCGTTCACGGAGGTACACAGTGTCGCAGCGTAGCCGTGATATCCCTTGAACCCCGGCAAGGCCCCATGATCACGTATGAATGCCTCCGCAACGCGATCGAGTTCTCCTGTTTGCACGCCGGGCTTCACGAGCATCGCCACGTGCTTGAGGCACTCGTGCAGAATGTTCCCCCCTTTGCGGAGGGATGCAATTTGCGCAGGCGTGAAGATTTGGAAGGAGTCTTTATATGATCCGGACATATGGAAAGCGTAGTGGAGAGCACTGGGAAAACCAAGAAACAACACCGTCTCCGTGATTTCATTTACGTCATGCTGAGCTAAGCCTATCCCGAGCTTGCCGAGGGATCGAAGCACGTCGAGAGGTTAATCATGATTTCCAAGAAACCCAAGTGCTCTGCGTTATAATGGGCGCCGTTGGGGCCCGTAGCTTAGAGGAAAAGCGTTAGCATGGCATGCTAAAGATCGCGGGTTCGAGTCCCGCCGGGTCCACCAGAATCTTACTTCTTCCGCACAGGGTTCCAGAATGCATATATTTCCAATAGGCCCTGAACGGAGCTGAAGGGCCGGGATCACCATCATGCTAGTATCATGTCTCTTTTCCTCTCACTCATGCCCCCCCTCGATCCTCCCCGCCTCAAAGACACGATCCAGAAAATCCTTACTCCCGGCAAAGGCATCCTCGCGGCCGATGAATCCTCCGGAACGATCAAGAAGCGTTTCGATTCGATTAAGGTGGAAAGTACGGAAGAGAATCGAAGGAGTTACCGGAACATGCTCTTCATGAGTCCCGGCTATGAGCAGTGGATCAGCGGCGTGATTCTCTTTGATGAGACTGTCGATCAAAAGGACGATGCCGGTCGAACATTCTCGGAGCTCATCGCAAGCAATGGAGTGGTGCCTGGCATCAAGACCGATGAAGGCATGGAGGAGCATCCGATGTGGGCGCCACAGAAGGTCACGCGCGGCCTCAAAGGTCTCGGGAAGCGTCTCGAAAGCTGGACAGAGCGCAGCAAAGGAACGCTTGCTTTTACGAAGTGGCGACAAGTGGTGCTTGTCGAACCGCGGGTTTCCGATGCGTTCCTCGATTACGCGATGCACGTGATGGCAGAGCAGGCGGCGTGGTCGCTTGCCGCAGGCTACGTTCCGATCAATGAACCAGAAATCCTCATGGATGGGCTGCACACGATGGAACAATGTGCGGAGGCAACGGAGAGAACGCTCGTGATGTTCTTCAGGAAGCTGAAGGAACACGGCGTGGATCCGGCGCTCACGATCCTCAAGACGAACATGGTGCTCTCCGGAAAGGAATTGAAGAAGGATGCTCCCGACATTGTTGGCAAAGCGACACTGGAAGTGTTCCGGAAATCACTCCCCAAAGAACTCCCCGGCATTGTGTTCCTCTCCGGCGGGCAAAGCGCGCTGCAGGCAACGGAGAACTTGCATGCCTGCGCACTCGAAGCAAAGAAGATGAAGGCTCCGTGGACCCTCTCCTTCAGCTACGGAAGGGCTCTGCAGGATGATGCGCTCAAGGCATGGGCAGGGAAAGTTGCAAATATCCCTGCGGCGCAGGCTGCCTTCCTCAAGCGGGCAAGGATGAATAGCCTTGCTCAGGAAGGAACGTACGACCCGGTGCTTGAAAAGGAGGGTGCGAAACCCCTTGCGAGGGTTACCTGAGGTTTTTCGTTTTTTGTTATTTGTTGTTCGTTACAATGCAACCATGAATTTTGTGAAGTTTTGTGGAACGAAAAACGAACAACGAATCAACGAACAAACGTCGCAAATTCGCCGCTGCCTCGAACTCGCAGAACGCGGCCGCGGGATGGTTTCCCCGAATCCGCTCGTCGGGTGTGTCCTCGTAGAGGACCCTGAGCGTAGCCGAAGGGTCATCGCGGAGGCTTGGCATGAAGAGTTTGGAGGGAAGCATGCGGAGATCCTCGCTCTTGAGAAGGCGATCTATAACCTAAAACCTATAACCTATAACCTCAGAGGCGCAACGCTCTATGTGAACTTGGAACCCTGCGGTCATGAGGGCAAGCAACCTCCCTGCACCGATGCGATCATTGCTGCCGGCATCAAAACAGTCGTTTTCGGCGCGCGCGATCCAATCCACGGCGGCGCGAAGGAACTACAAAAACGCGGCGTCGACGTGGTTGGCCCGGTATTCGAAGCGGAATGCCGCAGGTTGAATAAAGGATTTTTTTCAATCGTGGAACAAGGTCGCCCGTGGGTCACTCTCAAAAAAGCCATACGCAACAATGGAACGACGAACGGCAAAATCACCTCGGAAGAGCAAGATCGCTGGTCTCATGCACACCTCCGCGCAACGCACGACGCGATTCTCGTGGGAAGCGGCACCATCATTGTCGATAACCCTCAACTGAATGTTCGTCACTTCTCTCCTCGCCAACCCACAGAGAGTAACTTTCAATATGTTAACATATTGAAAGTAGATTCTCCCCTTCCCCTTCCTCAACCTCGAAGAATCATTCTTGACCCTCAGGGGGAAATTCCGTCAACTGCAAAAGTTCTCACCGATGAAGATGCAGAGCGGACCCTCATCATCCGTGAAAAACTGCCCATTGCCGAACTGCTGCAACGCCTGCAGCAGGAAGGAATCGCCTCCGTGCTCGTGGAGGGGGGGGGAGCGGTATGGAAAGCATTCGAAGTAAGCGGGTGCATCGATGAAGTGATATATCTTGTGGGGAAATAACCCCTATCGCAGCTATACCCTCTTTCAATCATGGTCCCTGAGCATCTTTTTTCATGATGTTCTTTACTCACTACCATATAACGTTATATGGTAGTGAAGTCCCATGGCGAAATTCGACTATCGAACATTGACTCCGGCGGAGCAGGCGGCGGCGCGGGCGGAACTTGCAGAAATGCTCGCGGCGCTCAGGCGCAAGGCGGACATCCAGGAATTCCTCCTCGACGTCCTCACGCCGAGCGAGGCGGCGATGCTCATCCGTCGCATCCGCATCGCGAAGATGCTGCTGCGCGGAGACACCTACGTGGAAATCCGCAGGGAACTGAACGTGGGATTCACCACGATCACCGCCGTGGACACATGGCTCTCCCGAAAATTCGCGTCGTACCGTCAACTCATCACTCCCCTGCTCCGGAAAGAGGACCGAAAAGGGAAACGGTCTCTCCCGTGGGAAGAGGGCCCTTTCAAAGCACTCCGCAGAAGGTATCCGCTTCACTTTCTCTTCCTCAACGTCCTCCTCGATGACATGGAGTGGAGCAACCCGCGGAGCAAAGAGTAGAAAACTGCTACTTCCCCCATCGCTCCAGGAGACGCTCCGAAAGCATCCCGAACCGGAGCAGCCAGTTTCCGCGGTGATGCACCCTCCCTGCTTTCACCGCTTCTGCGAGGCGCTTTCCTTCGATGCGCATCTTCGTAAGCACATCCGGGCGCTTATCCACGACCAGACCGAAGACGCCCTTTCCCGGCATGCACCGCGGCTCGAAGTGCGTTCCCGTATGGATCGCGCCGAAGTATTCGAGGGCTTTCCCGATGTGGCTCGTTGTCTCCCGCATGAGGATCCAGGCGCGCTGGGGGGATCCGCCCGTGAAGATGCAGTAGAAGGGAAGCCCTTTGAGCTTCCCTTTCGTGCGCGTGCGATCGAGCGCAAAGCTCCCCATGCGGTCGAAGAGATTTTTGAGGTGCGCTGGCACGGAGAAATTCCAGATGGGGGTTCCGATCACAACTCCCTGCGCGCTCTGCACTTCCCGCTGCAGCCGCGCGAAACCCGGCTCGATCGGGCATCCGGATTCGTAGCAATCGGCCGTGAAATGGCGAAGATCGAGATCCCGCACACGGATTTTCACCACTTCATCCGCACCCCCCTCCTTCAACCCCTCCCCAAAGCGATCCGCAAGGTACTCCGCATTGCTCGGATCGTTCGTACCGGCGACAAGGATGAGGAATTTCATACCAGGCAGCAAGAAAATGACAGGAATAGCGGCGCAGCATGTGGCAAACATACGCCAATCATTGCCTTGAGATTCCTCAAGTTTTGAATGCGGAGTCGTATCACAGGGAGAAGCGAGGGAGTGTTGCGCTGCGGGAGAGGCGCCGGGGAGAAGTGTAGCACTGTGCACGGAAGTCACTCCGCCCTTTGATTCCTTCCATCGTTAGCCGGCGCAATTTCATTCGCCGGCTAACATCACAACGCTCAGAATCCTGCGACGACGCTGCGGATGAACGAACCGATCGCATGGAAGATGCCGCCGCTTGAAGCGGTCCGGCAGGTCGGGACACCCCAGTTGCTGACTTGAGAAAAACTGATGGCAGCGCCCGTCGAATCCATGCAATTCTGTTTCTCGTAATCGGTGCAGGTGACATTCGTCTTCGTTGTCCCGTCACTCATCGTGATCTGCGGATAGTTCCAGGCAACGCAACTGGATCCGCCGGTGCTTCCACAAGCAGGCATGCCCATATCAGCAGACGGGTAGTTAAACCACGTGGCGTTCGGGCAGTCGCGCGCAAGGAGAACCTTTCTGTCCGCAATTTGCTGGTCCGTCACAGAGGAATTCACCCATGTGCTCTCGGTCATGCCGTTTCTTGTCCATTCAACTTGCCTTCCTCCTGTCGTGCCACCACCCGATGGGTACGAACTCGAGCTGCTGCTTTGGTTACTTCCGGTATCCGGCTGTCCATCCCCGTTGCAATCGCTGCTCGAGCCGGACCAGCTGAGCGCCTGACTCACATATTCACTTCCCGTATTCACGCCCGTGCATACACTTCCTCCGCTGCAGCGAATAGGCTCGGAGATTACCTGTCCTGAAGACATGATCTTCACATTGAGGTTGGCGCACGTGGTCCCAGACGTAGGAGCCGTGTAAGTGCTGTCCGGCTGTCCATCGCCATTGCAGTCGCTCTTCATGTGATCGGGCACAACGTTCCGGTACTCCTGTTGCGTGTTTTTCCCGATGTAGACCATCTCGTACATGCCGTTTGCACCCATGGTGGATGCCATCGAGCCATCGGCATTTCTCTTCTCGGAGACCTGCTCGGAAATCGTCCCTGTGACCCTTGCCGTCGCAGGATCATACGTGCGCGCGGGGTAGTAACAGACGGAACCGTAGCCGCCACCATAGTATCCGCCACCACCCGCAGAGGAACTGGAGCCGCCACCGGTCGTACCGCCACCTGTGTATCCTCCGCCTCCGCCCGCCGGCCCGTAGCAGTTTTCCCCCGTGCCGAGATCAAGTGTTCCCGCAGTCGCATTAACCTGCTTGCCGTTCCGTTCGCCGTACCGCGGATCCGAGCGGTCGCGATTCGTATGGATGGTCCACCCCATACTCTTCCCGTTCATAGTGGCATTGGGCCATAAGCATCCGCTCTCCCCTCCGCCGGTCCATTCACCACCTCCCGTCCCGCCGCTTCCGCCTGAACAATCACCGGGGCCATACCGGGAGATTCGGGATGCCTGGAAGCTGAGCGGATCCACCGACAACTGATTACTATCATAATTATTGTTCAACTCGACATAACACCAACCACTGGTGCAGGTCACATTGCGAACCTCCTCTCCATCGAGGGTGACACTCTCGTAGTGACAGCTTCCGCCACCCTGATAGCCGTAGCCCCCGCCGCCCTGATAACCGCCCGGACACGGCACGGGTTGCTTCTCAACACCCTGATACTCCG
>CAYIRQ010000015.1:16560-17707 GCA_964365905.1 uncultured Candidatus Peribacteria bacterium | reverse complement strand
GAATGGCACTGCTCATATCCAGTCCCAGCCTCTTCAAAACCTTTTGCACCCTTTTCTTCAGTTTACCGTCAACGCGCACTTGAATCGTAGCCATACGCACCCATTGTAGTGCAATTGTCCATACGTTGTCAATACACTTATACAGCATCCCTCAGGGGTTTTCGCCTTGTCCTCCACTCTCGATTCTCCTCAATATCTCCTCCTCCTTTTTCTTCTCCTCCGCCTCCGCCGCCGCTTCCGAACTTCTCTGCGCAGTGAGTTTCTCCTTGCGCTTCTTTCCCATTTCTTCGAGAGAAACGGCGCTCCCCTTCTTCGAATCGCCATCGTATTTCGCATCGATCGCCGCGAGCTGATCCTTCTCATTCTGCAAAATCTGACGCAGGTTCTCAATCTGCGGTTCTGTCATCACCGGAAGAATATTGATCCAGTACTGCCGCTCCTCGTCATTCATGCTTTCGGAGCTGAGAATGAGTGCAATGAGGACGCCGTGCTTCTTCTTGAGTCCCTCGGGAATGGTAACGGTGGATTGAGTCTGAGTGGACATTGAAGGCAGAAAAGAAAGAAAGGGCAGAAAAGGCAGAAAGGTCACCTGCTCTGCATGAGTCTCGTAATGAGATATGTCACACGAGCAATGTGATCTAGGAGATCATTGTATTCCATCTGAGTAATAAGTTTCAGTCGAAAACAAAGCTCTGAAAAATTATCCAACTCAACCGCAGACCCCCGTGCATGAGCATAGAACGTATTTCTATGGGCCTTCGTTGGCATTGCTGACCCTTCGGCAATATTCGCTGTCACAGAGCTAGTGGCCCTGCCCATCTGATCCACAATATGCCAGTGCGGTCGCTGAAACTTTCCAATGATGGCATACACCTTGATCGCCAACTTCATCGCTTCCTGCCACGCAATCAGTTTTCGAAATCCTCCTGAGTACTGTCTATCCATTGTCATGATCATAGCAAAGACCTACTTTCCTGCCCTTCCTGCCCTTCCTGCCTTCCCTGCCTTTTCTCCCCTCCTCACGAAATCCTCACAATCTCATACTTATACTTCCCCCCCGCCGCTTCCCATACACCAAGTACCCCCCGCTTCGGCCCAAGAGCGCCCAGCCCATGGCGGTGCTGCGGACCGCGACTTCGGCCCTGGC
>CAYIRQ010000015.1:11255-16550 GCA_964365905.1 uncultured Candidatus Peribacteria bacterium | reverse complement strand
CCTCCCTTTTCCCCCTTCCTCCGCAATACTGACCATTCCAATAATTATCTTCCCCCCCGGCGCCTGCACATCGACGACGTCGCCGCGCATGCGTCCGAGGAGCGCGCGGCCGATCGGCGATTCGTTGCTGATCAGGTGCTCGATGGGATTCGCTTCCGTGGAGCCGACGATGGTGTACGTTTCGGGCTCCCCACGGCCCCCGCGCTCGAGGACGGTCACCATGCAGCCGATATCCACCATCTTCGACTTGCCATCGTGTTTCTCGGAGATGATCTTCGCGCGCTTGATCTTCTTCTCGAGATCGAGAACGCGGCCCTCGATGAAGGCCTGCTCGTTCTTCGCTTCCTCATACTCCGCGTTCTCGGAAAGATCACCGTAACTGATCGCTTCCTTGAGGCGCTCCGCGATTTCTTTCCGCTTGACGGTCTTCAGCTCCTTGAGCTCATCTTTCAGCTTCCGAAGTCCTTCTTTCGTGATGAGAATCTCCTCATCGTCGTCGGTGACGGGCGCAGCAGCGCTGTCTCCCTGCTGCTGCTTCGCACCTCCTTCATCACCTTGTCCTCCTTCATCAGAGCTGTCATCGTCATCGTCCCATCCGGAAGCTGCACCTCTCGAAAGTTCGACGTCTTGTGGCATAGCCGCGCTATCGTAGGGCACCTTTGGCGCCCCGACAACTCCTTCGAGCGTGAACTGAAGGGTTTGGAGACCACCCCGGGCACTCTCTCGAAGATGCACTATATCCGCTTCTCCGAGAGTTTCCTTGAGCAGCTGAAAGAACGGCGCATCTTCGAGGAGTGGCGTAAGAAGAGAAAGACCGCGGGCATCAAGAACAAATTCCCGATGAACGAAGTTGTTCTGAAAGGGGACTCCCTGTTTCTTGAGGAGCGCACGGAGAAGCATCTCGTCATTTGCAATGACTGCGAGCGTAGCTATCTCCCCCCGTGCGAAGAAGAGTTCCTCTCGCGGTGAACCGGAAGCGATCTTCGTCACCGTAAATCCCTGCTCCGTCCATTCCTCCTCTTTCAAAAGAGCGGGATCGGGAAGAACATCACGAACGGTTCTCCCGGGAGGAAATTCCCGCGCACGAACCTTTCCCTTAAGAAACCGGGCGGAAAAATCTTTTTGCAATCCTTCCAATATTTCCTCCGAACCTCCATCAGTATCTTCGAGTGCAATGCCCCAGCGGAGAGACCGTCCGGAACCACTGTGAACGAGAATCGTATAGGGAACATCCCCCATAAGGGTGAGGAGCGATCCGAAATGCGCGTCCTGCGAAACGGTCCGATGGAATGCGGCTTCGAGAGCACCGCGCAGAATCAGATCCCTGCTCGGAATGCCATCTGACAAGGTAGAGACCGCGCTTGCGAGATCTTCCTGAAGCCTGACACCCGTCGCTGCAAAGAGGAGGGGGTGCAGTGGATCTGCTTCCAGCGTAGGGAGAGAGGCGATAGACCTCATCCATTTGTTCCCTTGACTCACGATCGTCCCCTGCAATCCATGCTGATCATGATGCAGAGAGAGCGCGACTGCAGAGAGACCCTCGAGGAATTTCCCGAAGAATGGGAAAAGTGGCAGGAGAGCCTCCCGCTCATCCGCACGATCACTCAGAAGCACTTTCATCGATGCCTCCCGGGGAAGGGAGAGGAAGAGCAGCTCATACCGTGGATCGCGGGAGAGAACATGCTCCGCGTGAGGTTCGAGGATCTTCGTGAGCTCTTCTCCCTCCCCGGAAACAAGGTATAAACCGACGATGCGTAGATTGCGATCCTGGAATGGTTCCTTCCCTACGAGAGCCTGCAAGGCGCGCCGGTCACGTCGGGATCGAATCCTTTCAAAGAGGAGAGACCGTATGCCGCTTTCTCCTCTATAGGATGCAACTACTTTCTCTCCGCTCAGAAAATGTGTGATATCCGGGGGAGGCTCTGGGGGAATATGAGGAAGAGGAGAGGAGGACTCACCCGTGAGTTCGGCGTACCGAAGAAGGGATTCCGTGGAGAGAATATCCGCAGGTCGCAGATTCTCCCTTTGAAGCTCCCACACGAAAAAGATGGCAATCGATATGACTGCGCAGATGACAAGGACTGCAACAAGGAGAACGAACAGGCGTTTCCGAAACATGACGGCATTATCCGCCTTTCCCTGAGCCATCAATAGAGCGCAGATCACAAGAGCACATTTCTGCATCTTTACAATGGAGTTTATTTGCATATGAAAAGCTGGCATGTACAATGACAAGATTTCCTTTGAACATTGGAAATCAAAAAGCCAAGACACACATAAAAAGTTTTTGTTCCTTAGAAACCACCGCAGATGAAGAGCAGACCGCGGCTGCGCCGAACAGTTGACAATGAACAGTGAACAATTGACAGCGAGTTCAACCGTCAATAGTCAATTGTCTCACCGTCGGCGAAGCCATGGCCTGCTCTGCGCTAGAGTGTCCCGGATAAATGAGGTGAACCGGGATGCTGATCTACAAAACTCCCCAGCGCCTCTCACTACGCTTCGCGAAGTGCAGGGGCCGGTACGGGGACCTCGCCCGGTCACGAGGAGAAACAAGAGACCAAAGCAAGGCAGGAAATGCGTGAGTCATCTCCTCACAACCCTTCAAATATCACAGGCTCAGCGGTACCCACACGGTGTTGTGACCCGTTGATAGCCCTTGGAGGGAACACAAAGACAAAAAGGCACCGCAAGGTGTCTTTTTGTTATGTCATTGTCCTTTGAGCATCAACGCATTGTGTTTCTCCGCCGCCTTGAGCGCGAGATCGGGATCGGAAAGGTATGCGAATTCATACGCCTTTCGGTATGCCTGAAGCGCAGCGTCACGATCCCCTACTTCCTGCGCGAGTGCAGCACGGTGGTACCAGGCATCGGGGGAAGAGCTGTCCTGCTGCACGGCGACCGTGAGATAGGTTGCGGCTTCATCACGCTTCCCCAATGCGAGTGCGGACCATCCGAGGAGATCGAGCACGAGAGGGGTATCCCCGTATTCCTCGCGCGCGGCATGCGCAATCTTTTCCGCTTCCATAGGATCCTGAAGCTCCTCAATAAGGAGTGTTGCGAGCGCACGATACGCAGCTTGGTGATCTTCCTCTTTCTGCGCGAGAATCGCACGATAATGATCCGCAGCCTCAGCATACGAGGCTTCTGCAATGGCAAGTTGTGCCAACTTTTCATGAATGGTACTCGCAGGTTCGAATCCATTTTGGAGCGCGTAGCCAAAGTATGTTTTTGCGGATGCCGTATCGCCGCTGCGCTCATGACTCACGCCGAGGAAGTACTGCGTCTCCGCTTTCTCCGGATCAAGCGTATAGGCCTTCTCAAATGCTTCCTTTGCGCCGCTCCCATTCTCAAGCATCAGACGACAGTAGCCAAGCACAAGCCAAGCATCACGGTACTCGGGGTCTTTTTCGAGGACGGTCATGAGAAGCCTCTCCGCAAGAGCGCACTGCTGCACTTCGGCAAGCGCCCGCGCGAGGAGCGTCGCGCGATGCTCCGGCTGCCCATCCTGAAAGAGCGCAAATTCATCCTGTGCTCCCTGGAGCACTGTGGCCGCATGTTGCAGCAAAGGATCGGAACTTGTTTTGATGACCGCAAGAAGCTGGGGAAATTCTTCATGCTGTCCTTCGAGGATGGCAATGAGAAGTAAACCATAGCTCTGTTCTGGATTCTCCGGGGAAACAGAAAAAAGTTCGCGCGCCCCCTCGATATCGGCGAGCCGCAAGCGCAAAAATCCACGCAGTGCATTCAATGGTTCCTCGGGAACCCCGTGAAACGAAAGAATACCGAGGAGTTCTTCTGCCCGCTCCTCATTCCCACGCAGAAGAACAGTGTCGTACAGCTTACGAAGAATCGGCAGGTCTGCCTGTTCCTTCCTTCCTTGCTCTTCCTTGCTGACATGTGCGAGTGCCCGATCATAGAGTTCTTCCGCGAGAGTAAGTTCCCCCGCGGCAACCGCCTCTTCCGCACGTGCAAGAAGAGCCGTCAGCGGGGGAGACCATCCCTGGAGAGCCGAGACATCCCTCGTGATCGGGAGAAGTTCCTCCGAAGAAGTGCCGAAAAAATCTTCAAACAAACCCGAGATGCGGTCAGACCGCGAAAGGACGACGGAAGCTCCAAAAAGAATGAGAACGGCAAAAAGAGAAACGAGAACCCAGAGAGCTGCTCGTCCTGCGTGCGGGGAAATTTCCGATCGATCGTCCGGTGCGCGTTCCATCACCGGCATGATACAGTGTTCACCCGACTGAATCACGCGATGACGCTCTTCCTCACGCTCTTCGTCGCCGGCCTGCTCACGATTCTCCTGCCGTGCATTCTCCCGCTTATTCCCATCGTGCTCGGCGTGAGTATCGCGGGGAGAAGTAAGCTGCGCTCGCTCTCTCGAGTTACGGACTCGGTACAGCCGTTCCCCTCCTTGCGATCGGCTATGGCGGGCAAGCCGCCGTACACTCCGTCCGTGCGCTTTCGCGATATTCAGGCTGTATCAAGCACATCGCAGGCGCGCTCCTCATTCTCTCCGCTATCAGTCTCCAGTTCCGATTCTTCGAAAGAATCCAAATCTTCCTGCTCGACCACACGAATTTCGGGGATCTTGGGACGCGGATCGAGGAACGGTTGTTCGAAGAGGATATGGAGGATATGTTTGAGACGATGGAAGAGTCCGAGGAATCCGAGTAATGACGTTATTGCATACAGCGCTCCGTCTTCCATACAACTTCACAAATATTACCTCGTGGGAGATTGGCAACTTGTGGATCGCGAACGTCAGGTACTTCAAAATGAGGAAGGAGAAATCCGCATGAAGTTTCTCGGAGGCGAGATCAACCTTGTGCTGGGATTAGAACAAGCGCACCCCTCCGTGGGTGCGATTGCGGCCGACGTCGAAATCGACGGAGAACATGTGAAGTCGTTTGAAATCAATAAAGATGACCTCTTCAACCTCTTCACGGGGGAATATGGAGAACACGAGATCATTCTGCGACTCAATGGCAAAGGAATCTCGGGGTACGCATTTACGTTCGGATCATGATCATAATTTGACATAGAATTCAAATTCTGCAATGGTAGACGTATATGACGCCATTGCCCGTCGATTCGAAGAAAAGCGCAGAACACGGGTGTGCGTCTGATCTGTTGCTACTCCTCAGAAATGGTAAGTCTGTTGAAGATGTTATTGGGGCTATTCCCAGACGAAGCGATCTTTGCAGAGGGAAAATTCTCACGCTTTTTTTGAGAGGACTGAAGACCGATGAGGCGCTCGCGGTGATAGAAGAGGCGCGGGGGAGAGGGATGGAG
>CAYIRQ010000015.1:0-11155 GCA_964365905.1 uncultured Candidatus Peribacteria bacterium | reverse complement strand
GAAGACCGATGAGGCGCTCGCGGTGATAGAAGAGGCGCGGGGGAGAGGGATGGAGGACGCGGCGACCTACAACATCAAGGCAGGTCTGCTGGAGGCGCAGGGGAAGACCGATGAGGCGCTCGCGGTGATAGAAGAGGCGCGGGGGAGAGGGATGGAGAACGCGGCAACGCATACAGTGGCCGGCTTCCTTTTGCTTAAGAAGAGCAGACGGGAGGCTGCAGATGAGGTTATTGCCGCAGTCCAATCTGCCCGAACTCCTGCGCATCCCGCCCTTCTCTTCCTCGCTGCCGCCTGCGCACAACGGAAGTTTTTGACCGCGCAAACGTTCGGGATGCTCCTGCGTAGCGCAGAACCTCTGGAAAAAACTGTGCGATCAACGATCCAGCAAATCAGAGACGGACTCCTTCCGCTCGAGGAGTGGGAGGAGGAGATACGGGGATATGTCCGGCACTCTTGCTGTATCGAGGTAGCGGAACGAGGCCTCCGACCGGTTAACAGAGTTGCGTATCATGTTGTCCACAACCGACGCACGCCGGGCGAACGGGAAGGCATGTTGCATGTATGAAGCCAGCCTGCAAACATCATTCAGGCTCCGCCTCCTTCATACGTCGTAGTACCGGAAGAACTCGCTCGGCGTCGGGCGCTTGCGCTCATCCGCGACTTCCGCTCGCTTCAAGGCAATGTAATCCGCGAGGAATTTCTCCGTGAAGACTTCAGCTTCCGTGAGGAAACTGTGGTCTGCTTCCAGTGCATCGAGTGCTTCGGAGAGATCTGACGGAGCATGCGGAATCTTCGCGAGACTCTCACTGTCCATCTCGTAGAGGTTCTGATCCGTGGGGTCTCCGGGGTGAAGTTCTTTCATGATTCCATCAAGGCCGGCAAGGAGCATCGCGGCAAACGCGAGGTAGGGGTTACATGCGGGATCCGGCGAGCGGAACTCAATGCGCTTCGACTTCGGATTCTGCGAATACGTCGGAATGCGGATTGCAGCGGAGCGATTCCGCGCGGAGTAGATGAAGTTCACCGGGGCTTCAAAGCCCGGAACAAGCCGCTTATAGCTATTCGTTGTGGGATTACAGAGCCCGCAGAGCGCCGGAGCGTGCTTGAGAATCCCCGCCATGTAGTGCATCGCAAGCTTCGAAAGCCCCGCGTACTCACTTCCCGCAAAGAGCGGCTTCCCGTCTTTCCAGAGACTCTGATGCGTGTGCATGCCGGAACCATTGTCGCCGAAGAGCGGCTTCGGCATGAAGGTCACGGTCTTTCCGTAGCGATCCGCGACGTTCCGCGTGATGTACTTGTAGCGCATGAGCGCGTCGGCCATTTTCAGCATCGCATCGAACTTCATATCGATCTCCGCCTGACCCGCGGTCGCGACTTCGTGGTGGAACGTCTCGATCTCGATGCCCGCCCGCTCCATTTCCCGCACCATTGCGGCTCGCACCGCTTGATGCCGGTCCGCGGGGGGGAGCGGGAAATATCCCTCCTTGTGGCGGATTTTGTACCCCATGTTCGGCTGCTCACTCTTCCCCGTATTCCAGATGGCTTCCTCGCTATCGACTGAGTAATGCGAAGAAGAAACCCCTGCGTCATAACTCACGTGATCGAAGATGAAGAACTCCGCTTCGGGTCCGAAGTAGGCTGTATCCGCAATGCCGCTCTCCTCGAGGTACGCAATCGCCTTCTTCGCAATCGTGCGTGGACTGCGCGCGTAGAGATCCCGGGAAAAGGGATCGCGCACATCACAGAGAAGGGAGAGCGTTGGTTCCTCTGCAAAGGGATCCAGGTATGCGGTCGCGGGATCGGGAATGAGGAGCATGTCACTCTCCTCAATCTGCTGAAATCCCCGGATGCTGCTTCCATCGAACCCCGCCCCCTCCCGGAGAATCCCTTCGAGCTCGTGAATCGGCTTGCTCGTGTGCTGGAGAGTGCCGGGAACGTCGCTGAACGTAAGATCAATCACCGTGCAGGCGCACTTCCGCGCAAACTCAACGACGTCCATCGGCGTCTTTGCAGCGGGGAGGAGCGGCTCCCAGCGCTTTTCGTGGAGACCAAGCTTGGAACTAAGAAGGGTAGCGTCAGCGGTAGGCATGATGGGAATAAGGGAATTGGAATAAGGGAATAAAGGGGACGAAGAGTGTCATGCTGAGCGGAGTCCCGCGCATGCGGGACGGAGACGAAGCATGATGAGTAATCTTTACCAAGATTCAGGAGCAAGAAACAACGCAGGAGATGAACACAATTCTTCTACTGTTCCTCTTTTTTACAACAGAACGCATCCTTTATTTTTCTGCAGAAAGAAGCGAAAAATCGCGTCTACAGTCAGCGTCAATTTCAGAAAGTTCCTGCAATGCTGTAGGAAATCCTGACATGTTGCTAAACTGGATCACAATGTTGAAAACAACGTGTCATCCTGAGCCCGCCGAAGGACGACACACCCTGTCATGGTTCGTGCTTCGACCGTGCTCAGCATGACATAGCTCACCATGACACGCTCTCCCTCGTAACGCATGTCCAAGGACCTCCTCCACATCCTCGAATCGATCGGCTTCGACAGTAAGGAGTCACAACTTTTTTTGGCAGGCCTGAAGCTCGGGTCTGCGCCCGCATCCGAGTATGCAAAGGCAACAGGCATGAATCGCATCACGTCCTATAACACCCTTGAAGAGCTCGTGCACGCAGGGCACTTCACGATGGAGAAACGCATGCGCGCCAAGTGGTACGCCCCGGTCGCTCCGGAATACCTCGCGCTCGAAGCACGGAAGAGCGCGGAAGCTCTGCAGCGCGCTCTCCCGGAGCTTCGCTCCCTGCAGGGTGCCAAGGAACGCAGTCCACATGTGCGTTTCTTTGAGGGATGGGAAGGCGTACGCCATGTCTATGAAGACACGCTCACGGCAAAGAGCGAGCTCCTCAACTTCGCAAACTCCGCCGTCGTCCGGAAATTCTGGCCCGCCTATGATGATGAATACGTGGCGGAGCGCGTGAAGCGCGGTATCAGTCTGCGCGGCATTGCCCCCAATGACGCCGCGGGAAAGAAGGTGCATGGAGAAGACCGCGAACGTCTCCGCGAGATCCGTCTCGTCCCGGCATCCGATTTCGACTTCACAAACGAAATCAACATCTACGATCACAAAGTTGCCATTTGTTCGTTCGGATCAGAATCGTCCATGTTTGGCGTCATCATCGAAAGCAAGGAGGTCGCGGAGACTCAGAAGCAGGTGTTTGAAATGGCATGGAGGTATGCAGGGCGAAAAAAGAGAAGAACATGACAAAGAAACCTGACCCCTTAGACCCTTGATTTTCCCCTGGGATAAGCGTAGAAGAGAAGGAGGCATTGGTATTTGCTTTTATTAAATTTTATTTTATAATATATATATTATGGAGCTAACAGGATATTCGAACAACGAAGGACCAACGGAAGCTGGGAATGTGCCCAAGATGGATCGAAGAGAATTCCTAGAGGAAACAGGGGAAACAGTTGCGGGGATTTTCGTCATGAGCGAAATAGGAAACGTTCTTGCAGAAAAGGGAGAAGGTCGTGATACTGTCGCGGACATGAGTGACAATAAACTCACGACGGAGCAAAAAGAGAGACTCTTCGAGGAGCAGAAAGAAGGATATGCACGACTTCGCACCCTCGCGGAGAATAGAGGCGAACATAGAGAAGTTATCTCAACGAATCCGTCCATCATCCTTGTGACATATGACGTCGTTGGAACAATTTGCGGCCCGGAGGCAGCAACATACGCAAGCAGCGGTGGTGAGAAAATAATGGTGTGTTCGGAGGATAGAATTCCTATCAACAGGGAGATCATCGGGCATGCAAAGAAATCACATGCGATACCCAGTGATGTCCCTGAAAATCTCATGAAGGCAGGCTATCCCGGTCAAGGAGCTCTTCTTGCAAAAGAGGATCGGCGAGCCATGTACGATAAAGCGCAAGCAAGAAACGACATTCGCGTACAGGGATTCCACGAAGATTGTGGAGCATGCGGCGGAGATACCTTGCTCGCAAAGCAGCTATCAACGGAACTTGATGAAAATGGGCTGCACGCCGCAATGATCTCGTGCGGATATTCCAAGGAATGTGCTATGAAAATGACAGGATATCCTCAGTTCCACCACGGACTCGGGCTCGTTATCGCGACATCAGATAACTTCGCAGCTGAGCGCCTCCCCATTGCAAGCCACATGCATCTTGCAGCATATTTGGAACCGAGTGATAAAACTCTGAATATGCACGTGAGTAAGCTCTACGGTATCCTCATGAGTCACGGATGGGGTCCGGAACGCTCAAAGAAGAACCCCATCGTGATCATGGTCGCCGGCGAATTGGGTAATGACGAAACATCGGCGCGAAAGACCATTGAGCGACTTCATCCAGCCTTTGAGCAGCTTCAGGAGGACTTCCCCAGGACATTCAAGGTGGTCGGTTTCGATGTGCCAAAGGCGAAATAACCTTTGATACTCGATCTCCATTGCTCAGCTGAGATGTGCTTCGATCCCTTTTTGATTATCCTCTCGTGCAGCGCGCTTGTGCATGGGACAGTACGGCAACCGGCATTTCCAGCGATCTCGAAGTGCTATCATTTTCAGGATCATGATCATCAAAATGAAAAATTTCGGCTCGATCCTCGACTCGCATCCCTATGGCCTTGAGTCGTACCTCGGTTTTCGACCTGTGTTGCTCCATGAACGCAAGCCCGATGAGGAGATCATTGTCGACTTTCATGGAGTCATGGTACTCACTCCTTCGTATGCTGCACCTTTTATCGGTGAGCTCATTGAACAGTACCCCGGCAAGGTCACCTTCGCGCACACGGATAACATCACCGTGCAGCGGACGCTGGCATTCCTCGCCGAGGGCTGGCCGGAGGGAACGTACGAGGAAAGGTAACCGCGCTCCTCGGGATGACATACACGGTGAGCAGCTGCAAACTGTACGGTTTTTCTCTCATGTTTCGAGCGCCGCCTTACTCGCACTGATCTCCGCAAGTTCCGCAGTGATATTCGCCTGCCGCGTTTGATTGTAGGTAAGCGTGAGATCGTCGAGGATATCGGTCGCGTTATCCGTCGCATTTCGCATTGCGACCATGCGAGCAGAGTGCTCGGAAGCGGCGGCTTCGAGGATGGCTTGGTACACCTGCACTTCTGTGAGTTGTGGCAGGATGGTTTTCAGGATCTCATCAGGAGAAGGTTCGAAGAGATATTCTTTCACAGTTTGTAGTGAGTAGTTTGTAGTTTGTAGATGCTCTGCGGAGCGCTTCTTCGGAAGAAGACTCTCGAGCATTGCCTTCAGGTTTGTTGGGGAAAAGGGAAGAAGCACTCGGACGGTGGGCTCCTGGAGAAGCGCGGAGACAAAGTCAGGGTAGAGCAAGACAACCTGATCATAGTTGCCCCCAAGGAACCCTTCGGTTGCGAGCCGGACGACCGGCAGTGCATCACGGAAACTCGGATGATTGCTGAGAGCAGGAAATGCTGCAACAACCTTCTGCTTTTCCCGCGCGAGGAACTGCTGACCTTTTTTCCCAAGAGCAACGAATTCCAGGCTCTCAAATTCCGGGAGCTTCCCGAGCGACCGAATGTACTCCCGCACGGAGCGAAAGAGCTGGGCATTGAGACTGCCGCAGAGCCCTCGATCCGAGGTGAAGAGGAGCGCGAGGATCTTTTTGGATGGCCGTGTCGTGAGGTAGGGGTGAAGTTCCGGATGCACCTCTGCCATGTGCTCAAGAATGGAGGCTGCGGTCGACGCATAGCGCCGCAGTTGCACGGCATTCTGCACGGCCTTCCGCATCTTTGAAGCCGCGACAAGCTCCATCGCCTTCGTGACCTGACGGGTCGATTTGATCGCCTTCATCTTGCGCCGGAGATCGCGGAGGCTTCTAGCCATGTGAGCAGAAGTAAGAAGTAAGAATTATGAATGAAGAATGATTTGAAGCCTTGTAATCTTAATTCTTAATTCCAAATTCATAATTCTTCATGCGGAGAGAGATGTCCTCCAGGAATCCTTGAAGGAAGAGATTAATCTCTTGAGAGTTTCCTCCGCTTCTTTCGTGATTTCCTTCGCGAGAACCTTGAGAACGTCGAAATGCTTGTCACGGAGGAAGGTGAGGAATTCCTTCTCAAAACGCTTCACATCCGTCACGGGAATATCATCGAGGAATCCCTGCGTACCGGCATAGAGAATTGCCACCTGTTCTGCGACCGACATCGTCTCGTATTGGTTCTGCTTGAGGACTTCGGTGAGACGGGCACCACGGTCAAGCTGCTGCTTCGTCGCGGCATCGAGGTCGGAACCGAACTGCGCGAAGACTGCGAGCTCGCGGTACTGCGCCATATCGAGACGAAGCTTCCCCGCAACTTTCTTCATGGCTTTCACTTGGGCTGCGGACCCCACACGCGAGACGGAGATGCCCACATCAACTGCGGGTCGGATACCCTTATAGAAGAGATCGGAAACAAGGTAAATCTGGCCATCTGTGATCGAGATGACGTTTGTCGGGATGTACGCAGAGACATCGCCCGCCTGCGTTTCGATGATGGGAAGCGCCGTGAGCGTTCCGCCACCACGCGATTCATCGAGGCAGCACGCGCGCTCGAGGAGCCGCGAGTGAAGGTAGAAGACATCTCCGGGATACGCCTCGCGCCCCGGCGGACGGCGCAGAAGCAGAGAAATCTGGCGGTAGGCCCATGCGTGCTTGCTGAGATCATCGTAGACGCAGAGCACATCCTTTCCCTGATCCAGGAAATATTCACCCATGGCAGTCCCCGCAAACGGCGCAAGGTACGAGAGTGCCGCAGGCTCGGAGGCCCCCGCGGAGACGACGATCGTGTATTCCATCGCTCCCCTCTTCTTGAGTTCGCTGACGATCTTTGCGACTTTTGATTCCCTCTGACCGATCGCGATGTAGATGCAAATCACCGGACGATCGGCATTCTGTGTTTCCTTCTGGTTTACGATCGCATCGATGGCGACGGCGGTCTTCCCCGTCTGCCGGTCGCCGATAATGAGTTCGCGCTGCCCGCGCCCGATCGGGATCATCGCATCGATCGCCTTGATTCCGGTTTGGAGCGGGATCGAGACGGACTTTCGCTCAATCACACGGGGAGCAATCTTCTCGATGGGGTACTGCTCTTTCGAGGCAATGGGTCCCGTTCCGTCTTTCGGTTCCCCAAGTGGAGAGACGACTCTTCCAACGAGCGCAGGTCCGACGGGAACAGAAAGGATTTTCCCGGTTGCTTTCACCGTATCCCCTTCCTTGATCCCGCTCGCATCGCCGAGGATCACGGCGCCCACCGTATCCTCCTCGAGGTTGAGCACGACTCCCATCACGCCATTTCCGAAATCCACCATTTCCGCGGCCCCCACGGAGCTGAGGCCTGCGAGCTTCACGATCCCATCCCCCACTTCCAGCACGGTTCCCACATGTTCATGTTTTGCCTCCTTCTTATACGAGGAAACGCGATCTTCGAGGGCCTTGATGAGCGATTGGCTGAGGGACATGTGATGAATGAAAAATGAAGAATGAACAATGAAAAATTACGAGACCATCGTGAGATCGCTTTGCAGACGATCCAGTGCGCCACGAAGACTGGCGTCGAATCGTTCATCGCCGTAAGCGAGAACAGCGCCACCGAGAAGGGAAGGATCCGCTTGCTCCTCGAGCTCTGCTTCCCTGCCGGAAAGCTTCTCGAGTGCCTCGAGCATCGCGCGTCGTGATGCACCAAGATCGCCCGTGGGTGTCGTGAGAACAATGGAGACAGTCTTTCCGTGCTTCCCCCGCGCCTCCCGGAGAAGGCGGGGAAGCATGCGCACCATGCGGGATTCCCTGCGCTCCCGCAGGTACGCCACCGCCGCATCCGCAAGCGCAGGGATCTCGGAAGCCGGAAGTTTCTCAGCCATCTCGAGGAGCGCGAGGGCAACGTGTTCGGGGTGAATCTTCATCGCCGTACTGTGGGAAGTTCTTTCGCAAGATGCGCCAAGATGCGCTTCTGATCATCGGGGGTGAACTCACGCTCGATGAGTTTGGCAGTGAGCTTCACGATCATCTCTGTGAGCACCGCCTGCGTCTCCGCCATCACCTGTGATCTCTCGAGCTCGATCTGCTGCCTCCCCTTTGCGAGAAACTGCTCCACTTCTTTCTTCGCCGCTGTCAGCATTTCGCCCTTCATCTCCTCCGCCTGCTTCTTCGTGCGCTCGAGGAACATCGCGCACTCGCTGTCGATCTTCCGGAGTTGCTCGGTGCGGAATGTCGTGAGTTCCTTCGTTTGCTCCTCAATCCTCTTCGCCTCCTCCATGGCCTTGCGCACCCGCTCGCGCCGCGCATCGAGAAGGTTGAGGAGCGGCTTGTAAATGAAGTACGAAAGGACCCCCACGAGAATCGCGAAGTTCACGATCTGCGCGATGAGCAGTTTCCAATCGATGCCGAGCTTGGAAAGAAGTTCCATGTGCGAGGGTTCGAATTGGGGTTGGGGTTGGGGTGAAAACATCTTGTGTCCGAACCCGAACCCTAACCCTAACCCTGTTTTAAACGAACTTAATAATGAGCGCGACCACGAGCGAGTAGATGGCAATCGCTTCCGCGAAGGCAACGGCAAGGACAAGTGGCGTCTGAATTTTGCTCGCCGCTTCCGGGTTGCGTCCGATCGCTTCCATGGCCTTACTCCCCATCCAACCGATGGCGAAGGCTGGCATCGCGGCACCGGCAAACATCGTCATCGAGACGAAAAGGTTCTTGTCGGAGAGCATCGATCCAGCGGTTGCACCCGCTTCCATTGTGGTTTCCGCGGCGTAAGCAATGTCGATCATAGAAAAGTGGGAAAAGGAGGGTAAAGCACGCGGAGTGTAAGGGGCGAGGAGCTGAGAATCAAGACCAGGAAGGGCAAAAGTGGTCCCATGTACCGTTCAATGCGCATGCTCGCTTGCCCCCCGAAGCCTTGGCGAAGGGGGGTGATCCCCATGAGCAACGGTCGCCATCGCAAGGAAAACAACGGTGAGGAGGGCAAACACAAGCGCCTGAATGAAACCGACAAAAATTTCGAGTCCGAGGAACGGGAGGGGAGCGAGGTACGGAACGAGAAAAGAAATAACCACAAGAAGAACTTCACCGGCGAAGATATTTCCAAAGAGACGGAAGGTGAACGAGATCATCTTCGCGAATTCCGCAATGAGCTCGAGAATGCCGACGAAACTCATGATGGGATCTCTCCATGGAGCAACGAAGTATTTTCCGGCATGCGGAAGAACACCGAGCGCGGCAATGCCGAAGATCTGCGTCATGACGACGGACACAATCGCAATGGCAAGCGTCATATTCACATCGGCGTTCATGGAACGGAAGATTGGAATGTTCATGGGACGTCCGTCGTGCATACCCGCGATCGTGATGGAGCCCACTCCCGGAAAAATCCCCATCCAGTTCGCGATGACGAGGAAAAGAAAGATGGTGGCGACGAGTGGGAAAAACTTCCGCGTTTTCGCTCGGTCCTGAACGACGGAATCAAAGAAATCGAAGAGACCATCGACGATCATCTCCATGAGCGCCTGAAAGCGCCCGGGGACTTCTTTGTATCCGGTCCTTCGCAAGGCAAAAGCAATTGCGAAAAAGACGAGCATCGCAAGCCACGCCATGATCATGGTGTTTCGGAGCTCAAAGCTTCCGATGTGACCGATCGTTTCGGAGGCGAGGGTGGGGGCGGTGATTGCGGCCATACGTGCGAAGTGTAATTGAAAATGGAGAATTGAGAATGGAAAATTATTGAAGAATTCCCTTCAGTTTTCGATAAATCCCCCACCCCGAGAGGCTCACCGCGATCGCAAGCCCAAGGATGATGAAGAGTGGTGAGGTCCCCAAATACTGATCGAGATATGCGCCCCCGAAGCCAAGAGCGACTGCTGGAATAGCAATGATCCAGCCGAAGTCCCAGGCGAGGCGGACAGCAAGGAAGAGGTCGGAAATGATGGATTTCTTCTGCTCCATATAAAGAATTATGAAGTAAGAATTAAGAATTAGGAATATCTCGCATTCTTAATTCATAATTCCTAATTCTTAATTCCCGCCCCTCCTCGCTCTATGCCTGCGCTTCACTTGCAAGCGTGCCAGTTCCCGCTCGAGGAGCGCGGTCGCCTCCGCAAATCCCTCAGCATCGTGCCGCTTCTCCGACATGAGCTTCTCGGCTGCGGCCTTTGCCTTTTCAATTGCTTCTTCCTCAAGCTCTTCCGCGCGATCGGCGGTATCTGCAAGAATGCGAAGACTTTGTCCATCGATTTCAACCACCCCTCGCGAAACCGCAAAGAGTTTTTCCTCCTTCCCAATGCGAACAAGAATACTTCCCGGCCACACAATGCTGATGATTGGGATGTGATGGGGAAGCACCGTGATCTCGCCGTCGGGCGTGGGAATCGATACGGAATCGACTTCGCCTTCGAAGACGGTGGAGTCAGGCGTGATGAGCTCGAAATGAAGCACAGAACAGAATTATGAATTAAGAATTAGGAATTAGGAAGGTTTTAGATTTTTTAATAAGACCATTCAATAATTTACTGACACAAACCGATTGTTGGGCAATTTCATCAAAATCTTTCTTTGACATCAAATTAACGTCTTTGGCTGCCAATATCTGATTCTGCACCTCGGTGAGAGAAGATAGTGCCATCAAGTAGAATTGAATCTTTTCTTTGTATGATTTCCTGCTGAATCCCTCTGCAATATTCGAGGTAATGGATATAACAGCTCTCCGCAATTGGCTTGTGAGTCCAAACATTTCTTCCTTCGGAAATTTCCTTGTCACTCGATAAATCATAATGACCAGCTTATGAGATTCTTGCCATGCGACGAGTCCAGTGAAGGACTGTATTTTCGCCGACTGCTCAGAAGAAGTTTCCATTGGCATTCTTAATTCATACTTCCTAATTCTTAATTCTTCACTTCATCAATCCCCCCCTTCATATAAAACGCCTGCTCCGGGACAGAGTCATATGCTCCTTCCAGAATCGCCTTGAAGCTCTTCACCGTGTCTTCACTCTTCACGAATTTCCCGGGAATCCCCGTGAAGGTTTCCGCGACGAAGAAGGGCTGCGAGAGAAATTTCTGAATCTTGCGCGCGCGCTGGACGGCAATTTTATCGTCCTCCGCGAGTTCCTCCATACCGAGGATTG
>CAYIRQ010000014.1:0-17739 GCA_964365905.1 uncultured Candidatus Peribacteria bacterium | reverse complement strand
CGATCTCGAAGGGCGCATCGCACAGTTACAGGAAGGCATTCAGTATCTCCGCGCGCGCCTCGCAGGGGTCGGCGCAAAGGCAGTGCATGTCGATCTCAGTTCTCAGATGGCATCACTGATCGAGAAAGGTCAGCTCGTTGCGCAGTACAAGGTGAGCTCGGGCGCGTACGACACACCCACACCCAAGGGAACATTCGAGATCCATCGAAAACAAAAGCTGCGCGTGAGCAACCTTGATGTCCCCTACCGCATGCCGTACTACATGGCATTCACAGAAAGCGAGAGCCATGGTTTCCATGCTCTCCCCTACCTCGGCAAAAGTCCGGAGAGTTCGGGTTTCTGGCAGGAAGCAAGGTCTCACATCGGCATTCCCGTGAGCCACGGCTGCATACGGCTTCTGCCGGAAGATGCAGAAAATGTCTACGAGTGGGTGGAAGTGGGGACGAAGGTCTACATCTCGGCATAGATAGATGGGTATCGAGTATTAAGCATAATTTCCTTGATACTTCATACTTCTTACTTAATACTTCTCCCGTGGCAGCACTCTACATCCTGATTGGCTTCGGTGTCCTCATCCTCATTGTCGTCGTCTCCGTCTATAACGGTCTCGTTGCTGCGCAGCAGCGCATACAGGAAGCATGGAGCGATATCGAAGTCCAACTCAAGCGCCGCTACGACCTCATTCCGAATGTTGTGGAGATGGTGAAGGGATATGCATCACATGAACGCGAGACATTCGATCGCGTGATTCAGGCGCGCTCGCAGGCGATGCAGCCGGGAAGTGCGGCCGATCACGCGAAGGCAGAGAACATGCTCAGTGGCGCGCTCAAATCCCTCTTCGCGCTCGCGGAAGCCTACCCCGATCTCAAGGCGAATCAGAACTTCGGAAAATTGCAGGATGAGCTCTCTGATACCGAGAATAAGATCCAGGCAGCTCGCCGCTTCTACAATGGCTCCGTCCGCGACTTCAATACGAAACTCGTGGTCTTCCCAAGCAATGTCATTGCCGGGTTCTTCGGCGCCAAGTTCAAAGAACGCGAATACTTCGACCTCGATGAGGAGGTTGCGGCGCGGGAGAATGTGAAGGTGAAGTTCTAGAAAATTCCCCTCTCCCCGTGGGAGAGGGATAGGGTGAGGGGCCCCTCACTCTCGCTCTCTCCCTGCGGGAGAGAGTATTTTTAGTAAACAGCCTCGAGATAGCACTTCTCACAGTATACAATTTCCTTGCGCTCCGGTGGATAGCTCGTTTGAATCGGCTGTGCACATTTCTTGCAGGAACGGCTAAAAAGTCGACAAGGATTGAGCATACTGCGTCGGCGTTTGATCCGAACGTCTGGATGGAGGCGCGGAAGCGGTACATGCATCTTGCGATAGAAACGAAGCTCAGGGAGGATAATTTTGAATTTCCGACCCGTCTCTTCGCAGGAAAAAACCTCCTGACAGATAGTGTCTTGAACATCATCCACGGCATCAGGCACACCGCTGCGTGTGGATTCTTCAAAGTGCTGCGGCATCGGCTTTGCCCACTCCCATCCTCTCTGCAGCACCTCATCCCTCGAGAGGGGAAAGAGAATGTCTGCGGAGGAATCGTTGTAGGGGAAAGACGATAGCATTACGGGGAAAAATGTGCCCCACACACCTTCCTTTTTCATGTGTTCGATAATACGGGAAGTGAGCTTCTGGTATTCCTCTTTCGAATATTGCTTGTTGAGGACGCAGAATTCCTTGTGCCTGAGACCCGTGCAGCCGAAGCAATTGTTGCATTCATAGCAATCGATGCAGTACGTGAGATCACGGGATTTCCGGCACGATGCAGACATCCGGATGAAGTAGTTGCCACCACCAAGCCCTGCGCTGTTATAGAGAAGCTCTCCGATACCGCCACGGGTAAGGTCCATCGATGTTGAGCACTGCTCGCTTGGAGACAACCACCAGCAATACCGGCAATCCATGAGATTGAAACAGTGAAAGCATTCATATGCATTGCTGCAATTTGCCAGGTTATCTCCGGTGCAATTCTCGCAGTTGACGTTATTCAGATTTTGCCAGATCGTCTGTGTGTAGACGGTTCCAAATTCCCCGAGGCTTCTCTCCAGAGTAACAAAACGACCATCGAGTGCTGCTTCCTTTGCGCGTGCAAATTCTTCCCGGGAAACAGGAGCATTGTGAATGTAATACGATTTGTTGCGAAGATTCGTGCAGAAGAGACAGTTACTGCACCCTCGAAGATCCGTGCAGAAGAAGCTGTCGCGTGTTTCGTGACAACGAAAAAGGTATGCACCGGAGTGGCAATGCACACACTGCACGCACTCGTAGAGCCAGCCCGACCGCTGACAGCGGAGACAGTCGCACAGCATCTCGTTATAGCCGGTGACGAGTTCCGAGTAATAGCAATCCTGGGAACGATGAACCGTTCGACAGTAGTAACAATTCTTCGCGTTTGCCGCACTCGTGCAGTAGTCGCTGTTTTCACCGGATTCACTAAAATTCGCCATTTTCGGAACACGCGAGAAAAGATCACCGAATTGTTCAAAAAATGTTTTTCCCGAATCGAATTCCCGCCCGTACGCGAGTGCATCCCATGCATCGCTCCACCACTCCTGGATGGAATAAAGAGGAAATGACTTCGAAGGATGATAGACCGAAATGAGCGGAGCACCCGAGAGGCTGGATTTCCTTTCGTAGAGAACGAGTGCAGGCGAAAACATCGCCCGCTGCTGATGTCTGCAATCGGGACAATGAATAGGCTCCGGACAATCAAACTTCCGAAGCATTTCTCGGTCTTCAGGAAAAATTTCGAATTGCGCCCGGCACCAGGAGTTTGCGCATGCATGCTGCATAAGATGTAGCCTAGCAAAAAAGCTCGTCCCGAGGGGCAGGAATGTGTTATGCTATGGTAGCAATGTTCACTGATTACGTCCGACATGTGATGCAAAAGCTGGCGAAATACGAGCTCATCCATGATGAGCAGCCGTACTACGGGTCCGTCCGGGGATTTCAGGGTGTCTGGGCACAGGGAAAGACGCTGCAGGAGTGTGAGCGCAATCTTCGCGAAGTGCTCGAGGAGTGGTTGCTTCTCAAGATTCGCAAGCTGGCGTGACGCGGAAAGAGTGGATGAGAGATCAGTAGACCGTTTCAAGGTAACACTTCTCACAGCACACAATCTCGGGGCGCTCGGGAGAATACGTCGTCTTGATCGCCGCCTCGCACTTCTGACACTTCCGATCCCAGAGCGTGCGGGGGTTGCGAAGTTTGAGTCGATTGCGATGACGGCAGTCGGGGCATTTTTGTGGGATCGGGAGTCTCATCTTTTTATAAAAGCGGAGCTCTTGGGGAATGATGCGATAGTTCTTTCCACATGCCGCACCTGCATGAGGACAGGAGCCACCACAGTCCGCACAAACACAGGCAAGAAGTTCCTCCGTGATTGCTTCAGGCACGTCTGCAATATTCTCGGCGAGATCGCATGTTTGCGGTTGATAATCTTTCTTTTCAGATTCTCGCCAACGCCATCCCCTCCCGAGTACTTCATCTCTCGTCAGGGGAAATTCCTCCTGGGCAATTGTTTCGTTATAGGCAAAGGGGGAAATACTTGCCGGGAAATATTCTCCCCACTCACCGGTCTCACGCATGTGGTCGATGATCTTCGGGACAAGCGTTTCATACTCTTCTTTCGTATATTGCTTGTTGAGGATGCAGTATTCCTTGCGCTTGAGACCGATACAGCCAAAGAGATGACTGCAGCCATTCACGCAGAGAACACAGTAGTAAGAATAATCGAGGCCGTTCGCCGTGAAGGCAGCAAAGGCAACGTTGAAGATTCCCGCAGCTCCTCCGAGAAACTCGTATACCCATTCGAGCAAGCCGCATGCATACGCATCCTGTGCGTTCACTGTCTTCGATGGAGCATAGGTCACGTACTTAATGTTTTCCGCCTCCGTAACATCGAAACACTGATGAGCATTCCTGCACTGGTAGAGATGATCACCCGTTGCATTCTCACACTGGATGATCTTCGCACAGAGATGCGGTGTTTGGAGACGAATGTGATTTGAATGCTCGCGCATCGCCGCGAATACAGCAGGCGTGAGCACGAGGGTATGCATGCGCTCATTCCATTCCTCCTGACTCACGGGCTGATTGAACATGTGGAGTGTCTTGTGACGCAAGCCATGGCATCCGAAGCACTTACTACAGGCAACGAGATCTGAACTGAAGTGGCAATCCTGGCAGTTTTCGAGACGCTCGGAGAACGTACACTCATACGCATTGATACAGTCAAGGATTTCATAGCAGAGCTCGGATTTCTGGATGAAGGAACAGTCGACGCAGTCGTTACAGAATTCGCAGACATAGTCGTAGAGGTTGTTTTGGCCAAAATCGCTATTGATGCACATGTAGGAATTTTTGAGGCCCATGCAGTTCGTCCCATAGGTCGAGTTCTCGCATTTGATATTCCAGAGAGAGAGCATGGGGCCATCCTTCCAAAGCTCCGCGAATTGTTCGAAGAAGGGACGCGAAAAATCGAAAGGACGTCCGTACTGCAGTGGATCCCAACCGTCTCCCCACCAGTCCTCCTGGTTATAGACTTTGAAAGGTTTTTCCGGGCTGTAGAGTGCGATGATGTCCTGGCCCGTAAGATCGCATTTCCGCGAATAAAATGCTCGTTCATTGCGAAAACACTGTCTGCGTTGCATTCTGCAGTACGGACAGAGTGTCGGGGGCGGAATGGTGTATCGGATATCGTTGATCGTCGGTGAAATTTTTTCGTAGAACTTGAGATCGTCCTCCGTGACCTCAAAATCCGCCCGGCACTGGCTGCATGTTTTTTGCATGATCGTTCAATTATACACGCACGTACCCTAATAGACCGCCGCCAGATAGCACTTCTCACCCTTCAACAAGTTCAGGGCGAATCTTGCCTCAGTAAACGGTCTGAAGATAGCAAGATTCGCAGTACAAAATCTCGGGACGCTCCGGCGCGTAACTCGTTTTAATCTCCGCTCCGCATTTCTGGCACACGCGATCCCAGAGGTGACGGGGATTGCGAAGCATCATGCGGCTGCAGTGTCGACAGTCAGAACACTCGCGCGGAATGGGGATACGGAAAGAACGATAGAAGAGGAGCTCCTGTTTTGTGATGCGGTAGTTGCGCCCGCAAAAGGTGTCACTTTTTGCACACGCGAGAATCTCATTGGTGATGGAATCGGGAACATCCTCAATGCGATCAGGAATGCTGTCCAAGGCAATTGTTTCCTTGCCTTTGGTGAACGGAAGATCGTCTTTCCATCTCCAGCCTTTTGCCTGCACTTCCTCTTTTACAAGTGGAAAGTATTCCTGCGCGGCAGTTTCGTTATACGAGTATGGAGAAATCTGCACAGGAAAGAATTCCCCCCATGAACCACTCACTGTTTTCGGGTTCATGGCAGCGCCATTTCCGGCTTGCCCTGTACCGGAGCCGCCAGACGACTGGTACGGGGTCGTTTTCATGTGCTCAATGATGCGAGGTACAAGTTCTTCGTATTCAGCCTTCGTATACTGCTTATTGAGAATGCAATACTCCGCTTTCTGGAGACCTGTGCATCCGAAGCAGTGTGTTGCGGTGAGGACACACTCGAAGCAGTACGTGAGATCATGGACCCCATCCCAGCAGTTGCAGCAGAAGCGAAGGTTATTCAGATTCACACCGCAGGACTGCGAGTCATAAATACGCTCGGCTTTCGCACCCCATGTGAAATAGTCCATGCAGTCCTTGCTATCGCGGATGAGATTGCAGTACTTGCAGTCGCGGCATCCCCGAAGCCCGTAGGAAGCGAAGCAGTCCTTGGATTCGTAAATGTAGTTTCCCGTCACATTCTCATTCTGCTCGCCGATAAAGGCTTTGCGAGGATGGTGCACTTTGAGCTCCTCGAGCCGTGAGCGCGCAAGTTCAAGATGCTCGCGACAACTAAAATCAAATCCCTGCATCCGACTTTCATATTCCTCCTTGCTCAGCTTCTCATTGAACATGTGGTACTGCTTTTGCCTCAGTCCCGTACAGCAGAAGCAATTACTGCAGCTGCGGCAATCGAAGAGAAATGCAGAATCCCTGCACTGTTCACAGAGTTGTGAGTGACGAAGCTGGAAACAGCGATCTGAGTCCGTCACCTCGTAGCAACGCTCGGAATGCACGGTCTCGAGAAAATCCGCGCACGTTTTATTGTAGAACACTCTGTACCCATACATGCAGTCCTGATTTTCATCGGCTTCGATCGTGAAGTAGCAGTTTTTAGAGTACCCGCACTGATTGAGATAATCACAGTTCTGCACGTTCACGACGTTGAGAGCCAGTTTCGGAACGTCGAGCAGAAGTTCCGCAAACTGCGTGAAGAAGGGACGATTGAAATCATAGGGACGCCCGAAGTCCTTCCCGTTCCACTTGTCGCTGTACCAGGCATCGTGGAAGTATGCTTTGTATGGTGAATCTGGGGGATACTGTGAAAAAATTTGCTTCCCCGTGAGGCTGCATTTGCTCATGTAGAGCGTCCACTCCATTCTCCATGCGAGTCGTCGCTGCAACCTACACTCGGGGCACAGAGTCGGCGCCGTCACCTGCATCTTTTCGTAGAACCCCTGATCGCGGTCGTCGATCAGGAAGGTGATGCCACATTGACGGCAGGTTTTCTGCATAGGGACACTATGGTATACTAATCAATGCTATGACGACGATTACCATCAACGAAGAACTCGGCATTGGACGGAATTCCTTCGAGAGTCTCTCTGAACTCCTCGCGTATCTTGAGGAGAATGGGCTGATGGTCGTGCTCCATGAACTCCCTGAAGATGAGATCACAAGCGACATACGGAGTAAGGCTGATGCAGCAAAGAAGAAGTACGCAGAAGATCCAGGGGCATTCTTGCACCTATGAACGTCCTTGAGCACCCTCGTGTTATCCAGTATCTGGAGACACGTGGGCTCACGGAGCAGTACCGGAAGGCACGCGCGCTTCTTGAATTGGGCCACTTTCCGAGCATGCAACTGAAGAAGCGGCAACCAAAGTCGTCCGGTATTTGGTACTTCCGAATCACAAAGAAATATCGAGCACTGTGCATCCGCGATGGCGATACGCTCATCGTGTTTGAGGTGAACGATCATCAGTAGCACGGTAATACTCCTCCCACGAACTTCGACGAATGATTTCTAAGCGTTCACTTACAGCTTCCCTGAAGGCATTGTCCCCTTGGTCTTGCATGAGTTCTTCGATTCTCCGCCTGTTTTCCGATCCAGAGATTCGCTTCCAAACATGGTAGAAATCTTCATGTAGATAGCGTTCTGGGTTGCCCATGATATTGACGATGTCGAACAATGCACGAGCAGTCGAGTAGACAGCATACACATCATGCCTATTGTGTGGATTATATGGCCGTAGTTCCTTGAGAGCCTTCTTGCCTGCAGCAACATATTTCTCTTCGCTCATGGTACATTATGTGGAAGAAGAAGTTCCAGCTTCGCCTGCAACTCAAGAACAATCCTTCGAGCCTCTATGCCAAGATCGTCATCGTATTTCTCCGATGAAATACAGGCATGATAACTGCGATACCACTCAACCAACTTTTCCTTTGTTTCAAGGCAAACTTTCTGAACGGCGGGCTGGATTTCATTAGGGGAAGCACCCTGCAGGCGTTTGAAGACGCTGAAAAGACGAGCAAGGTAGTCGTCAGATCGCTCGAGGGGGTGTTTTTGTAATGCTTTTTGTCCATTGCGCGGAGTTACACAAACGCACATCCCATAGCGATCATTGAGGTGATACAGATCATCATAAAGCTCTTTGAGGGCACTCAGAATTGCCTGTGGTGTGTTCTCACTTGTCATACCTTCATTTTGACGTAGATTTGTAATATTGTCAAAGAATATAATACTAGTATTTATATTGTTTCTTAGCTCTCTATTTACTATTAGACTCAAATTGTCTATAATTTTAGACAGCGAAGTCCATCCTGCACTTCGTTCCGGATGACTTCGCTGCACGGCACTATTCCATGACCCCTGCTTCTCCACCAATCCCGGCAGCCATCCGTCCCCTTCTACGGCACATCGGACTCGATGAGCGTGAAATTGAGATCTACCTTGCGCTCCTACCGCTCAAGGTCGCGCGAGCAAGCGCGATCGCAAAAGCGTCAAGGCAGTCACGGAGTCATACGTATCTCGTGCTACGAAGTTTGGAAGAAAAAGGGTTGGTATCTGAAATTGAACGTGGGAAGGTGCTGCATTTCGTCGCGGAGCCGCCGCAGCGGCTCCTGAGTTATGTGCACGATAAGGAGCAGGAGCTCCATGAATTAAAGCCGATTGTCGAAAGTACTCTTCCATTTCTCCGTGCTATGACCCCTGCTCTTATCGGAAAGCCGCGCGTGACGCTGCTTTCCGGTCTCGAAGGAATGAAGCAGGTCTATCGCGATGTCCTGCGGGAGGATTTTGTTGCGTTCTTCAATGCGGAGAAAATGTTCGAGGCATTCGGAGGGAATATTGTCTCGAAGCTCTTCGGAAAGCACGCGACGCTGCGGGGTCGCGATCTCCTTATCGATAATGCAGGCGCAAGACGATACCTCAAAGAAATTGAGCAACATGAAGAATACGCAGTGAGGCTTTTACCCAAAGAGGTGATCTTTGGCACGGATACCATCGTCTTCGGCGATACGATCGCACTCTTCGCCTACGATGCCGACCATACGATCGTGTGCATCGAAAACCAGAACCTCGCCGATGCATTTCGCAGTTGGCACCACGCACTGTGGAATATCAGCAGGAAGCCAGCAAAGTAACATCCGGTCACTTGCCGTATACCCAAACCCGATCAGTGACATCGCACGTCTCCTCCCGCTGGGGCTCCACTCTCTTGGGCATAGGCGACATAGAACAATTCCTTTTCGTAACCAGCCACATCAATCCCCCAATGTGCCGGTGAGTTGAACAATGTATCCACAGAACTTTCCTCTGTCATCTGTTCTCCAAAGAACCAAAGCCGGATCTTCGTTGTATCACCGAAGTGGGGATCTGGTGACGGAATCGACCTGTCTCCGTAATGGGCAAGAATGGTATCTTTCGGTAGGTTTGCCGATCGCAGGTTACCAATGAAGTAGTCGCAATGGTTGGAGTTGCCACCGAGCTGGCCGATTTTTGAAAACATCGCAAGAGACGTTGTCAACGCAGGATGTTCAATGACAGCAAAGTTCCGTTCGAATGTTCGAAGGCTGAGAGTGTTGAGGAACATGTTGACGATGACCCCAAAGGCAAGGAGCACAAAATAAGAGACCATGAGCCAGACAGTCACGGTTGCGATCCTGTTCATGAGCCAAATGATTGTAGTAACGAGTTTCTTCATTTGTGTCCAAGAATCCGTTTTGCAAGTGGATAAAATTCTCTGCGAGTTTGTCTCGCTCTCTTATCCAGCTTTTTTAGTTGCTCCAAGGTCACCTTTTCCCCTCTTGCGTAGGCATACTGAATCATATCCGGCCTTTTGGAGATATCGATGCGTGGTGACCAGAAATTGATGCGTTCTCTGATTTTCGCTGCTGCGAAGTGGACATTATGCTTGGGTTGAACAATGTACGCGTAGAGATGTTCTCGAGATGTTTTATCGATGTTCTTCTCTGATAGCTCCTTGTCATCGGGATTGGGGTTGTAGTATCCCTGCTTGATTAAGCCTCTTGCTGTCTCGATTGTGACCTGTGCAATACCGACCGATGGATTATGGAGGGTCAAAAGTACCTCATCGGTGAGCACATCGAGCATGCTGAGGCGAGCGTACTCATCGATCATGATGGCCCCGAGTGTGTAAGAATCGATGGAGAAAAGCTTCGCAGCAGCGAAGATGTGTTTGCGGTGTTGCAAGAGCGTCTCCACAGCAAGGTCCTTGGGCGTTGCAAGGTATCCATCAACGATGATAATCTTCCTTCCCTGTTTCTGTAAGCGTCTCAGGTAGGCGTTTCGAAGTTTCCAGTATGTCTGAAACGCAGGGTAGAAAACAATGGAATCCAGCGCATCGATTGCCTTAACGATTCTATAAGCTGTCACAGACCTCGTATCGAGGTTGTCGTCAGATGTTGCATTGGGATGCGATCGCAAATATGTGCCGATCTTCGCTTGCACAACGTGTGCGAGCTCCAACACACCCTTAATAGCCATAGTGATGGCTTCTTTGAGAGAATGTGCCCGTAGATCGTCCGTGACAAATACAAAGCTCTTTTCGCCTGAATTCGTCACAACGAGGATGAGCTTCACGAAAGCAATGGTAGCATTTGCGGTTGCCAAGCAACACTCCAAGCGGGGGGATCCTCGGCGTAACTTGTCTCGCATCGAGAACCAGAACCTTGCCGATGCGTTTCGCAGTTGGCACCAAGCACTGTGGAACGTCAGTCGGAAACACCCTTCACACCATTATGATACACCAGTGTATCATAATGGTGTCAGAGTGGACGTAGGCGTCCTTTCACGCTGCCATCTTGCGGGTCCTCCGCTTGTTCTTTCTGGCAATTTCCTTCTTCACCATCTCCCAAGGAATCATCTCCTCACGTTTCATGTCCTCGGCCAGAGGCCGCAGTCGTTTCCGCAGCACACGCATATCAAGCGGTTTCGATCGGAGGGCCAGTCGCATGTGCTCGAGTTCCTCGCGTATATCACGAACAGAATCGCCACTGAGCTCGGCCTCTGCAGTGAATGCAATAGGCGCTCCGGAATCCTCGTCGTAGTAGACCTCATGGATGCCGTAGGTCCACGAGCCGTCTTTTTGTCGTTCTTTGAGGATGTGGTAGTTCCACGTCATGGATGAATAGTACCATTTCTACTTCCACAATATTATGATTCACTGGTGTATCATAATGGTGTCAGCCGTCAGCGGAGGCTGCGCTCAGCCGTACTTTGACCGAAGAATAGTTTGAGGAGGAGATAGTGAGCTGAATATGCCCGCTTGAGTGCGCGTTCCTGTTGCGCTTGTGGGCCCTTCAAGAGCGGAGGAATGATGCGACGGTAGTCCTCGAATTTGCTCTCAAGCCACTCGTGCACCGCTTGGATGGTATCAAGTCCCACGCGGAGGTCGCGACGGATTCTGAGATAGGAAAAGCCGGCAATAAGCCGCTTTGCGATCTGTATGCGTCGTGCAAACATCACGAATTCGCTTTCGGTGAAGAGATCCGAGAGGAGTTGCAAACACTCATCACCTGCCTTCATCGTCTGCAACGCAGAGAGGAACTCCTCCTTGAGAAGTTGTCGCTCCGCCTTCGTGTACCTCTTTGGATCAACCTTCGGCATCGCAGTGGGAAAAAAGAGAAAAGGGCGTTATCGTAGTTCCCTCTGGGCGAAAGTCAAGATCATTATGATACACTGGTGTATCATAATGGTGTCGGGTCGGGGTTTCTACGGCGGGCAAGCGTCGAGCTTATACGATAGGAGGTGCGAATTCCTCATCTAAAGCTCCGCTGTACCAGGCTTCCTGTGAGACATCCCCCCCGCTCTCATCCCACTTCCGGAGGAGCTGCTCGACGTCGGCTTTCGGTTTCGCGAAGGTCGTGCGGGATCGCTCCACGATCTCGTCATGGAAATTCTGCTCGGGCGCGGCGCAATCCATCGTCATGCCGGAGAAGGCATCGCGGGTCTGCCCCCGCACGCTCATTTTGATATAGAACTCCCGCACGGCGAGATTGATGATGTCGCGGACGGAAAAGACCGGCGTAAATTCTTTTTCGAGGATAACGGCATCTTCCGCTCCGACGCGGAAGCTGATGATCGTCCCGATGTTTCCAAAGACGGTCGTCCGGACGACGTTATTGAGCTGCCCGAGATACTGGTGCGAAATTGTAAGGGAAAGGCGATATTTACGCGCTTCTGAGAGAATTTCCGCAAACGTATCCGTCGCGAAGTACTGGAACTCGTCGCAGTAGAGGTAGAACTGCTTCCGCTCCTCCTCCGCGATATCCGCGCGCTCGAGCGCCGCCTGCTGGATTTTCGTGATCATCATGGCGCCGAGGAGCGCGGCATTCTCCTCTCCAAGCAAGCCTTTATTGAGCTTCACGAGCATGATCTTCTGATTGTCCATCACCGCGCGGATATTGAAGGTATTGAATGGCTGCCCGATGATGTTGCGTATGAGAGAAGTCGAAACAAGCTGGCCGACTTTATTGAGGAGCGGCGTGATTGCTTCGTTATCGAATTTCTCGCTCCAGGCGGCAAACTCATTCACCCAGAAGTTTTTGACGACACTGTCCTCGATCCGGGAAACGATTGTCTGACGGTAATTTTTATCACTGAGCATCTTGAGAATCGAGAAGACCGTCGTTCCCTTGGAATCGAGGAGCGCGAGCGTGGTTTGCCTCAGCACGTGCTCGAGGCGTGGCGTCCAGTTCGCACCGAAGATCTTCTTGAAGATTTCGATGAAGCCGATCGTGACTCTCAGCTTGAGCTCCGGCTTCACCGCTTCCATGGGATTGAAAGCAATCGGGAATTCAATATCCATAGGGTTGAAGTACACAACGTCATTCACCCGCTCCTTCGGCACGTGCTTCACAACGGCATCCACGAGATCGCCGTGCGGATCCATGACGCAGACTCCCTTCCCTTCCTTGATATCGGTGCTGATGAGGAGTTCGAGCAGCTTCGATTTTCCGGTTCCTGATTTCCCGACAACATAAAGATGTCGCGCACGATCCTGCCGCAGGAGCCCGAACGGCATCTTCTGGTTATGGTAGTTTGTGAAACCGAACGGAAGCACATCCTGTTCGCCCTCGCGCGGAAGATCATAGGGAGGCTCCGCACGCCGCGCCATGACGTGCACGATATGGGGAACGATGTCGGGATCCGGGAAATGGTACATGCCTGCGAGTTCATTGATTCCAAGAAGAAAAGAGCCTGCGATACTGCGTTCTCTGTAGCTGCGGAGAGCACTCGCTCCGCGGCTGCGGCTGCGCGTGATGAAGCCATTGTGATCGATCGTATTAAATTGGAAATACGCTTGCTCGAGGGCCGTGAGCTGCCCTTCCGCTTTCGCGCTCTCCAGAGCAAACGAAGCAACGCGGATAGCCACGCGGTACTGGCGCTCCGCGGCTTTCGAAGTGAGCGACTGCTTCTCTTTCTCCCGGAATCCGCCCTCAGAGCGCGCCTTTACGCGATCACGAAATCGGAAGAATCGTCGCAGACGGTTTCCCGTGAACTTGATCGAGCGGCGAATGTTGAATCCGAAATCATCCTTGCGCGGCGATATCACGACCTGCACCCAGAGCTGCTGCCCTTCGCCCGCTTTGCTCATCACAGTGAAGAGTCCTGCAAGACTATCGCCTTCGAATTCGGTGTACCGCTTCCACGGGTAAATATCGGTGCGGCGTTTCCCGAGTTGCGCTGAGATCAGTGTTCCTCCCCTAACCGTTTCATCAATGGTGTAATCCCCGAATTGTTCCTCAACGACGGCATCCGGATAGATCGCATAGATCTGCCCTTCGACGAGCTCGCGAAGGCGATCGGGAATATGCACGTAGAAATACACGTGCTGCCGGTAGGAGACGAGCTCGAAACTTACTGTTTGCCCCGCGATCTGCTCATGAAGATTCGTGAGGAGCTGCGCGAACTTCGGCTCCGTCTTTGCGGCGCCGCCTTCCCACTGCTGGATACGGACGAGGAGGAGCATTGGGGGTGAGTCTAACAGAGAATCCTGCGCTATTGACAGAAATTTATAGAAAGGTATAGTATCCACGTCCAGCGCATTCCACGACCCCGCTGGCACGGGCTGGGTGGACGATGTTCTGTTGTCCACCCAGTCCCTTTTTTAGTACACAGCTTTGAGGTAACACTCTTCGCAGTACACAATTTCCGATCGTTCGGGAGCATAGGAGGTACGGATGGACTTCTCGCACTTCGCGCAGAAGCGATCCCAGAGCCTGCGGGGATTTTTCCGTGCGAGGCGCTCCCGATGTCTCTGTGCTGGGGACTTCTGCGGCAGCGGAAGACCAAGTCGCTCATAAAACCGTCGTTCCTGCGGAATGATTTTGTATGGCTTTCCTGTGACGATGCAGACTTGTACATCGGAATTTCCACCCTGAACTTTGGAACCATCTTCCTCCCTCCATCGCCAACCCTTCGAACGTACTTCTTCTCTCGAGCGTGGGAAAAATTCATTGGAGAGCGCTTCGTTATACGCGAAGGGAGAACATCCGATCGGGAAAAATTCTCCCCACTCCCCTGTCTCACGCATGTGCGCGATGATCTTCGGAACAAGTGCCTCGTATTCTTCTTTCGTATGTTGCTTATTGAGAATGCAATACTGGCTGCGCTTCAGTCCAAAGCAGCCGAAACAGTTTTTGACGGAGGGGAAACAAGAATCGCAGTAGAGAACATCCGTGATCCCCTGCCAGCAGTGATTGCTGAAGAGTGTGCGATAGACATCGTAGCCACACCCATTGCACTCATAGAGAAGCTCGCACCGTAACCCCCACATCGAGAAGTCCATGCAGAAACGAGCACCATTGAGGAGCTCATAGCAGTACGCGCACTCCTCGAGATCTTTGGAGTCGAAGGCGAAGCGCGAGTTCTTGCATTGCTGGATATGATCCCCGATGGAATTCTCACATTGCACAACGTGCAAGGCGCGCTGAGGAATTTTCAAGCGGGTTTCCTCGCTTTGCTCGCGCATATGCGCGATGACTGCGTCGTTCAATTTCAGATTTCTTACTTTCTCCGTCCACTCTTCCCTGGAAACAGGCTGATTGAAGATGTGGTATTCCTTCTGCACAAGCCCGTGGCAGCCAAAGCAATGACGACAACCCCGCACATCAGTGCAGAAGAAGCAGTCAGAGCAATTGTCACAATCCTGGCAGTAGAGACACCGATGGGAGTGGCTCACGTTGATGCACTCGAAGCAGAGCTCGCAGTGATTGATGCGCAGGGAGTCGCAGCAGTCTTTGCAGTTATTGATCCCGCGGGAGTAGTAGCAATCCTCGTTCTTCTCGGCCTGTGTGATGAGATAACAGTTCCGCGCTTCGCTGCTGCAGTTCGTGTACTCCGAATTCTGATCCATCGCGGGATCGACGAACAAGCTGAAGTGCGGCACGCTGTCACAGAGCTTTTTGAACTGCTCGAAGAACGGGCGGGAGAAATCAAATACTCGACCGTACGAAGTCGCATCCCAACGATCGGTGAGCCAATCGCTGATGTAGTAGACAGGAAAGGGAGCATCGATGGGATGCATCGAAAACATTTCGCGCCCGGTGAGATCGCACTTCCTCTTATAGAGCGTTCGCTCATTGCGCCACGCGAGCCGGCGTTGCCAGCGGCACTCCGGGCAGAGTGTTGGCAATGGGATGGATTCTTTCTTTCCTGCAAAAACTGGCGCGACGCGTTCGAGAAGATCATGATCTGCATCCGTACTCTCAAACGAAGCACTGCACTCTGCGCATGTTGTCGTCATGAGATTCAGTATACCGCCTTGAGGTAGCATTCTTCGCAGTAGACGATTTCCGGTCTCTCTGGACTATACGTCGTCTGCATATCTTTCCCACACTTCACGCAGGATCGGTGCCAAAGCTTGCGAGGGTTACGCTGGCGAAAGCGATCAGTATGACGCTGGAGCCAGTGCCGCCGAGGAATCGGTAATCGCATTTTTCTGTAGAAGGCAAGCTCGGCCTTTTGAATAAGGAATGGTTTCAGCGTGACTTCACATTCTATTGCCCAGTTGAGGACATCGTCGGGAATATCATCGATACTATCGGGCAGACGATCCGCCGGAATCACTTTCTCAACTTTTGGCGGAGACGGCTCATATTCCGACCATCGTGCACCTCTACGCTCTGCATCCTCTTTCGTGAGCGGATAGTAGAGCTGTGCGGTCGTGTGGTTATAGCCGAATAGGGAACTTACCATCGGGAAGTGCTCACCCCATTCTCCCGTTTGCTTCATGTGCTGAGTGAGTCTGGCTGCGAGCTTCTCATACTCTTCCCTCGTGTACTGCTTGTTGAGGATGCAGTAACGCTGATGGTGCATGAAGGTGCAGCCAAAACAGTCTTTGCAAGACTCCATATACCAGCAATACAGGAGATCGCTGCTGTCCACGTGTCCCCCAAAACAGAAAAGAAGATGGTAGCTGTTCTCCCCGCAAATCGTGCATTCGTAGGACTCTTGCAGGTTCGTGCCGTACTGATACACATCGTGGATGTTCTGCGCGCCGAGGACAACTTGATAGCAGTGCTTTCCATCTTCCACATCCTCGCAGTCATAACTCTCGAGAGTGTTTTTGCAGTTATAGAGGTGGTTGCCGGAACAGTTCTGCAGGTTGTGCCCTTGATACTCCTTGAACAGGTGCTTCAATTCCAATTCTCTCCTGCGTGCTTTTAGTGATTGGTATGCTCTGTAAGAGCCAAGGTCAAATTTTTGCTTCATCACTGCGTACTCTTCTTGGGAGTACTGCTGATTCTCGATGCAATACTGCTTTTCCCGCAAACCGACGCAGAGAATGCAGTCTTTACAGCCCACGCAATCACGGAGGAACCAGCTCGCATGACAATTTACACATTCTTGCGAACCGATGAGTCCGTAACACCTATGGACATCAATGCAGTCGTAGCAGAGTTCGCAATGAAGATTGTAAAAACCATCCACGCAAGCAACATTCTTCTTGAATCCGTAACCATAGTAGCAATCCTCGCAGAAATCCGCATGCATGACGAGGTAGCAATTTTTCGAGGAACCAGCAAAGTGAATATATTCACAGTTGACAAGCGTCCCCTGCACATCACGTCCCTGCGCCGGAACGATCTCCTGCAATGCAGCGAACTGCTTGAAGAACGGTTGATTAAAATCAATGTCCCTCCCATATGAACGGGGATCCCATTCTCCACCATGCCAGCAATCCCGGCAGTAGACCGGGAAAGGATGATCGGGATAAAATTGCGAGATCATTGCTTTGCGGCAACGATTACACGTCGCGGGATAGAGGTTCTGCTCATTACACATCGCAAGTCTCCTCTGTTGCCTACACTCCGGACAATGCGTCGGAGGAGGAATCAAGAACTTCCTTCCGCCGAAGACCGGCGATACTTTTTCGTAGAACGCGAGGTCGGCATCGGTGATCTCGAAGGACAAGCCGCAGCTTTTGCAGGAGCACGTCATGCGTGGTACAATGATAGGCATGGATACCATAATGGTTTCCGTGACGCTTTCCTACGACGAGGAGATCGATCAGTGGGGTGCATGGCTCCCAGATATCGCCGCCTTTGGACAGGGGGACACCCCTCAGGATGCCATCGAGGATCTCAAGAAAGCTCTTGCCCTCTACATCGAAGAAGTAGGGTACAAGAAGTTTCTGGAGGAACTTGCTCCCCCCGCTCAATCCTTATCTCTTCCATTGAGCGACCTTGTCGAAGCTGCCTAGACTCTCGGGGAAAGAAGCTGTTCATCTGTTTGAGAAAAATGGGTGGTCTTTGAGTAGGGTGAAAGGTAGTCATCACATCATGAAAAGCCCTGATGGCAGGACGGCAGTGATTCCTGTTCACGGCAATGCAACTCTCCATACGGGCATTTTGAACACTCTGCTCCGCAAGCATCTGAAACTTTCAGATGAAGAGATTGCCGATTTGTAGTGTTGCCCTGTCCTTAAAATCACAGGCTTCGTCATTGCCTGCCCTCCTCCACGGGTGCATGCTGCGCTGTATGGAAGAGGCGACAATTGAGATCACCTTCGACAAGAGCCACCTCGTGACAATCGGCGAGAAGCTCTACGGGGAAAG